>DUPR01000026.1 GCA_012838205.1 Methanobacterium sp. | reverse complement strand
AAATAAATACGGTGCAAAAGCCCAATCTTACGTTCAAGAACAGTTTTCATGGGATGAAATCACTGGTAGATGGGTTGATTTAATAGAACACGTATAATAATACAAATCATAACTAATTAAACTAAAAAACCCCCAAAAATGTTTTTCTATACTACGCCCAAAAAAGGGGGGGGGGAGCTAATCTGGTCATTACACTAATTGATATTGTTTCTAATTCTTGTCAAAGTTTAGTTTTAAAACCAGTAGGTATAGCATTAAAAAAGACCAGTTCCCATGCCAAGAGTTTCCATTTCAACATAATCACCAAGAAAATGATTAGTCTAATATAAACACATATTAGTCTCAAATCAATGCAAGTCCCAAATCAATGCAGAGAAAAACTATCGGTGCACTTTCAAATATAAACTTAATTACTCCTAAATATTATTTATTAATAATCTATACTCTAATAAATCACGAATACTATCTAATTTGTTATTAAGCGAGGACCTATCATGGGAAATATCCAGAAATTCATTAACCTGAGAAGATGCATGAAAAACCAGTGGCTTCCAACAAGTGAACTGGAAAAATTACAATTCAAAATGCTCAAAAGCATCCTAACCCACTCCTACAAAAACATCCCCCTCTACCATCAGAAGTTCAAATCAGCCGGCATCTACCCCGATGATATCAAATCATTGGAAGATATTAAAAAAATCCCCATCACCACCAAACAGGACATCAAAGACCATTATCCCAATGGAACCATAGCTCGCGGAGTTGACACATCCAAATGCTGGAAACCACACACCAGTGGCTCCACAGGAAAACCATTAACCATGGTCTACTGCACAAAAGATGAAGACTACCAGAAAGCAGTAGCCCTCCGACCCAACCTTGCCTGCGGACAGAAAGTACGCGACAAATGGGCGGTGATCACCGCATCCTACCAGGCAAAACCCAAAAAATGGTTCCAGAAACTGAGAATATTCGCACCAGAATACATCTCACTATTTGAGGATGTGAACCAACAAATAGAATTCCTGGAAAAATTCAATCCCAAAATCCTCGACGGATATGCAACATCTATTTTCCTCCTGGCCAAGGAATTAAAGGACCAAGACCACCTGAAGATCAAACCCAAAATAATCTTCACAACTGCAGAAATGCTAATGGAAAACATGAGAAAAACCATAGAATCAACATTCCAACAGAAAATATACGACCAATTCGGCTGCGTCGAGCTAGGCAGAACTGCATGGGAATGTCCCGAACATTCAGGATACCATATGGACATGGACTCCGTCTTAATGGAATTTATAAGCAATGGAGAAGAGGTCAGCCCCGGAGAAAGGGGTGAAATCATATACACTGGCCTCTACAATTATACAATGCCCCTAATCAGATACTCCATTGGAGATGTGGCCATTCCCAGTGATGAGAAGTGTAACTGTGGCCGGGGCCTCAAGTTAATGGAAAGCATTGAAGGAAGGAAAGATTCATTCATCCAAACACCCACTGGAAAAATCTATTCTCCCATAATCTGGACCATAATACTCAGACCATTCTCCCAGATAAACCAGTTCAAAGTCACCCAGGAAAAAATAGACCACATCGTCATCGAAATCACAAAAACCAAGGACTTCACCAATGAAACCTTAACTGCAGTCAAAGAAAGAATAGACCAATACCTGGGCCAAGAGGATATACATTTCCAATTCGAAATCGTGGATGAAATATCCCGGAAAGGTAATAAGAAACTCAAATCAGTTGAATCAAAGATTAACATCAAATGGAACTAAAAACCAAAACCGGATATCAGGTGGATGCCAAATTGAAAATATTAGTCTGCACATCAGAATACTATCCTCAGGGTTCTGGAATCGCTAATGTAGCATACAACGTAGTTGAAAAGTTAAAAGAAAAGGGAATAACTTGCGAAGTATGCTCACCAGTAGGGCCGGACATAAAGCTGGGATCTGAAATTAAATATGGGCGTATGAGCCTTTTACGATTCTGGAATAAAGTCAGGAAACATTTCAAAGATTCTGGGGATGATTATGATATTGTATGGCTGCACAATCCACTATTCATTGGCAAGATCCCCTTTGACAATTGCCTAGTCACGGTCCACACCACACCACATGGTCAAGTGGCAGAAAAAGTGTACCCCTGGCATCTCCACGTCTACAAAAAGATAGTATCCCATATTGATGAATATTGCCTGAAAAAATTCAAAAAAGACACCTACTTCACTGCAGTTGACCCTACAGTCCTAACTGAAATGGTGAAATTAGGAATTCCCAAGGACCATATCCAATACATACCCAATGGTGTGGACATAGACCTGTTTAAAGTTAGAAAAAAAGATTCATTAAAACAGGAATTGGACCTCCCCCTTGATAAGGAAATTATATTAAGTTATGGTCGAATCAGCGACCAGAAAAGGCCGATGGAGTTAATTGAACTTTTTGCACAGATCAGTCAAGAAATAAATAACACCATCCTAGTTTTTGCTGGGGATGGAGAACTCTTACCACGAGCCCGGAAGATGGTGGAAACCAAAAACCTCCAGAACATCAAATTTTTAGGATACATTGACCATAAAAAGGTGGCTCCTAAGCTTCTTTCAGCATCTGATTACTATATACTGATCTCCAAATACGAGGGACAACCCTTAACCCTGTTAGAGGCAATGGCTTCGGGCCTCAAATGCATAGTTTCAGACATACCTAACCTCCAGATGATCATCGATGATGCGGATTGTGGAATAAGCCTGGATATTCAAGGTGAAAGTGTGCCTAAGCAGATAATCGAATATTTGGAATCAGACAACATGCAAGATGGAAAAAATGCCCGGAGTTATGCAGTTGAAAATTTCGACTGGGAAATCATAGCTGATAAATATTTAGATGAATTTAAAAAGAGATTGTAATGTTCGGAAATGCAGTGCTCTCTGATAAATGAATGTTAGGATAAATGCAGTGCTTTCTGGATAAATGACAATGCAGTTATCTTTTTATATAAAAATGAATAGTTTTCATCTTGATTCTGGTGTTATATGAAAAAAAAGGAAATACGATTGGGGTTAGTATCCCCAATAATGGGCAAGGCTAATTTGAAGCCTTTTAAAAATCTCACTAAACTGATTAAACCATTATCTGACTCATTACGTGTTATAAAAATATTTGATAAATCCTTGGAAAACATTGCCCCTGATGATGCCCTACTTCATGGGAAACAGGACAACTTCATCAGCCAAATCTTTTATTATCTTTATGTCCAACTAAAAATTTCACACAAGTTATATAGCTTATCCAGTGACGTGGATATCTGGATTTTCTACTTAGGCCATAAAATGATAATCCCCATGATCACCGCCAAGATATTGGGAAAAAAGCTAATCCTAATCATGGGCTCCTCCCCAAAGGATAACAGGCTAGATTTCCCCTTAACCAGTCAACTATTAATAAAATTCAACCTCTTCTTGATTGACAGTTTAGTGATATATTCTCCCAGCCTACTGGTGAACTGGAACATTGAAAAACACCAAAAAAAGGTTCAAATAGCCAGACACCATTTCATACCAGCCGAACACCTGAAAATCGAGAAAAATGTCATGGATAGGGAGAATTTCGTGGCCTATGTTGGACGTTTAAGTGAAGAGAAAGGTTTTCATAATTTCCTACAGGCAATACCCCTGGTTAAATCCACAGATGTGAACTTCATTATTTGTGGGGATGGTGATTTAATGGACACTATGAATTCTTATTTGGAAGAAAATCATATAAAAAATGTCCAGATTAAAGGTTGGATACCCAACCATGAATTAACATCCTACATGAAGGAATTTAAGTTGATTGTGCTACCATCCTATACTGAGGGACTTCCCAATACCATGCTGGAGGCCATGGCCACTGGAACTCCAGTACTGGCCACACCAGTAGGTGCTATTCCGGATATAATTGTTGACGGGGAAAACGGTTTGATTATGGAGGATAACTCTCCTGAAACCATAGCAAAAAACATAGATAAAGCATTAAGCAATGAAAATCTGGACAGAATAGCCCTCAAAGCATTAGAGAATCTGAAAACAAATTTCAGTTACCAAAAAACAGCCAAGGATTGGGAGAAAATCATCAGTTCCCTTTTGACTAAGCATTGATGTTGTACTAATATCACAGTAATATTATATTAGATGGATTTTTTCATTTATTTCATCGAGAATGGATTTCTTTAATTTTCCAATAAGAATTTTTTTTTATAGTTATCCCTTTAACTAATGTTTCTAATTATTCATTTATCAAGGCGAGATATGGTGTATAAATATTTCCCACTGGTGGTTTTGGGGATGTCATCCACAAAATCCCATTCTATTACACAATCATCCCCCATAACAGTTTTTAGTTCCTGGTTAACCTTTTGGATATACTTGGTTGGGATTTCCTTATCTGGAACCACCATCATTCTAAGTTCATCGTAGTCTTCCTGTATTATCTGAAATTTCTTAATGTATCCCCGGTTGCAAACCCTACCGATCATGTGGATGAAAAATTCACCAGGAACTTGGCTACCATCTTCTAGTGTGAACTGGTCAGTTATGCGGCCAGTGATGCTCTTTAGTGTGGGTAAGAAACTCCCACATTCACAGGTTTCCGGGCCTAACACGCCCATATCCCCTATTTCATAGCGGATAAGGGGCATGGAATAATTGAAAAGGTTGGTCACCACAATTTTACCTTCTTCACCCGCCTTCACTGGATTGTTATCATCATCAAGCACTTCCAATTTAGTATAAAATGGGAAATAATGGAGCAAACCTTCATGACATTCCCCAGCTAGGCTGGCTATTTCTCGAGAACCATAAAAATTATAAACCTTAGTCCCCATGACTTTCTCAATCAAATCCCGCATTTGGTTGCGGAGGGGTTCGGCTGTGCTCACCACATACCGTGGAGAATATATCTTTTTATCATTTTGGTCAAGGTATTTGGAAAAACTATAGAGGGAACTGGCATATCCCCTTAAAATTTCCGGTTTGAAAGAATTAATAGTATCTGCATATCTGGCCATGTCCTCGGATTTCATTTTGAAACTGTTAAGGAACTTAGCATTATTAACCCAGTTAGCGAATTTTCCGAACAAGTTCCGATGTTTTATCAGCAAATCCCTTTCTGACCCCCATAGGAGAACTTTTTTAGCTGCAAAGCCATTAACACCTAAAAGGTTCTGATAATAATAGAAGTTAGTGGCATTGGCCCCTTGAGTGTAGGGTTGGTCTTGAACAAACCGGAGGGGTTCTCCAGTGGAACCTCCCGAGGTGTTATAAAAACAGCCCCTGGTTTTAGCATCAACTGATACCAAGTCTTTAAGCTGGGATCGTATCACATCCTTGGTGAGAACTGGAATTTGCCTGAAAACCTCCTCGTCGGTAACATTTTCAAGGTCAATGTTTTTTAGAAGATTTTTATAGTATCCTGAATTTTTGGCTGCGTGAATTAACAGATCCTCTAATTTTTTATCCTGAAATCTGTCCAGTTCTTCCCGACTTTTTATATTGTTAAACTCTTCAAACTGGGATTGGAAAGATTTCCCTCTAATCTTAAGATAAATCTCCTTAACATCATATTTATTCATAAAAATTCCTCTAAAAGATATGGTTAGCATCACCAATCAGGGAAAGTGGAGTGTTGTAAAATGAATTCCCATCAACCACTTAATAGGAATATCCATTTTGACTTCCTTTTGTATAATCATTATATAAACGTCATTTTTAAGAATAGAATCTTTTTTTTTATAATATCACATTAACATCATTTTTAAGAATAGAATCTTTTTTTTTATAATATCACATTAACATCGTTTTAAGAATAGAATCTTTTTAATAAGTTTTATCTAATATTTTTAATAGTCCTTGGTTAATATCCACTAATGGTTCCCATCCCAAAACTTTTTTAACCCGGGTTAGATCGGCGATGGTGTTCATTATTTCATTTTTTCTCCTTTCACCAGTATAGCTAATTTTAACTGATTTACCAGTTAATTCCACAATTTTGGCAGCGATTTGTCCAACACTGTAACTTTCACCAGAGCCAATATTAAAGATGTGAATTTGCTTAGTTTTCAGTTTATGAACCATTAAAAGAGCATTAACCACGTCAGATAAATATATGAAGTCCCTTTTCGGTTCAGGGTCTTTAAGTTCAATCTTCCCGCTTTGTAATTGATTGACTATGGATGGTATTAAAAAATTTTCGTTTTGCCCAGGCCCGTAGATGTTAAATGGCCGGAAAACAACACAATTCATACCGAAATCCTGGCTATACGCTTCACACAACTTTTCAGTTATGAGTTTACTATGAGTATAGGGGTTATTAGGATTGGTGGGATGGTCTTCATCTATAGGGAGATATTGGGGGTGTCCGTAAACATAGGAACTCATGGTAACGATTTGTTTTGCATCTATTAATCTTCCCAGTTCTAAGATATTTAGAGTACCACCAACATTCACATCATACGTTTTTTTAGGATCTTGAAATGAGTAGGGAACAAAGGTTACAGCTGCAAGGTGGTATATGGTCTGGAAATCTTCCAAATCCTTTATTTTATCCCAATCCCTGATGTCAATCCTCCTACCATTGGCTTCTTCCAGAATCGTAACTTCATTATCGTATTTTTCCAAGGTTCGCACTAATTCTTGCCCTATAAATCCCTTATGGCCGGTTACTAGAACTTTTTCCCCTTTAAGCAACATCTAAAACCCCTTATCTGGGAACAATTTCTGGTATATTTCATCAAATTCCTGGTTTGCCTGCTGGTAATCGTCATGTCGGCCTATGTCCAGCCAGTAATCATCAAAAACATAGCCGTTAACTGGTTCCTGGTTGTTGATCAGTTTAGTGATGAGTTCTGGCAGGTCAAAGTATTGGTTATCTTCCACATAATCCAGGACATCTGGTTCAAATATGTATATGCCCATACTTACCAGGTAATCAATCACTGGTTTTTCAGTGTATTGTGTGACCTGGTTTTGGTCATCAATTTCTGTCACCCCAAAATCGATGTTAACCACCCTCTTATTCAGGGCCACAGTTCCAATATTTTCCCGGGTTTTATGATAATTTACCAGATCTGAAAAATCAAGGTTGGTTAACACATCACCATTCATCATTAAAAAAGGCTCTTCAATCATGTCTTTTATCAGACTTAAGGGTCCGGCAGTTCCCAGTGGCTTTTCTTCCTTCACATATTCGATCTTAACACCGTATTTGCTTCCATCACCAAAAAATGCCATGAAAAGCTCGCCAAGGTGTCCGATTGATAGGATGATTTCATCAAACCCATAATATTTCAATTGTTCAATTACAATTTCAAGTATGGCCTTATCACCAATGGGCATTAATGGTTTAGGGATGATGGTTGTGTAAGGCTGTAATCTGCGCCCTTTCCCCCCAGCAAGAACTAAAGCTTTCATTTATTCACCTGGTATAAATTTCTGGCTTGTACAAATCTCTATTAGATGCAATCCAGTTAATGGTTTCTTTAAGACCTTTATCCAGGGACTTGGTAGGGGTCCAATTCAACAATTCACCGGCCTTAGTGTTATCACACCATAACCTTTCAACTTCACTACTTTTAGGACGTAAACGGGACGGGTCCTGTTTTATTTCCACGTCTCGTCCAATTAGGCTGATTATTTTCTGGGCTAAGTCCCCGATTGATATTTCAAAATTAGAGCCCACATTGATCACTTGACCAATTGATTTAGGTGATTCTCCTACTTTTATGAAACCTTCAACCAGGTCTTTAACGTAAGTGTAGTCCCTGGTGGGTTCTAGTGATCCTAAAAAGATTTCATCCTTAGTAAGTGCCTGGGAGATAATGGTCGGGATAACCGCTCTTAATGACTGTCTAGGGCCGAAAGTGTTAAATGGTCTGATAGTGGCAACAGGCAATTCAAATGATCGGTGGAAACTTTCAGCTAATTTATCAGCACCTATTTTACTGGCAGAATAGGGTGATTGGCCTTGTAGGGGATGTTTTTCATCTATGGGAACATATTGGGCAGTTCCATAGACTTCACTGGTTGAGGTGTGCACTACCTTTTCAACTCCACAGTCCCTGGCAGCCATTAAAACATTAAATGTGCCCATTACATTAGTTTCAACATTTTCCCGGGGGTGCAGATAAGAGTAGGGGATGCTGATTAAAGAGGCTAAATGGAAGATCACGTCTACGTCTTCGGTTACTTGGCGTATGGCATCGTAATCTTTCAAGTCACCAGATGTTACTTCAATGTTGTTTAATTGTTCTTTGGATAGGTATTCTAACATTCCCCAGTCATTTCTAGAGTTGTACCTAACAAATGCCTTTAAATCAACACCCAGTTCTATGAGGTGTTCGGTCAAGTGGCTGCCTATAAAACCACCCGCACCGGTAATTAGTACTGATTTACTTTTTAAGTTAATAATATCGCACTCCTATAAAATTCAATAACTATCTCCATAATCATCCTTTGACGATTAATTCTCTTAAAAAACTACTTCACTAGTCAATGTATGTAACATAATTTCCAAGTTGAATTTTTGTTAGTGTTTGTAACCTATTTCTTAGTTGAATTTTTGTTAGTGTTTGTAACCTATTTCTTAGTTGAATTATAATATGGGGAAAGATGTTATAATTATTCTAGGTTAGGAGGTTGTTTGTGTAAGCCGGCCTATTAGCTTGGTTAAATTTTCTTCCTTACTTTCTTTATTAAACCTAGTTTTGATTCTTTCTCTGGCCTTTTTCCCATTATTAGAATCTAAAGCTTTTTTAATTGCCTCAGCAGTTAGTTCAACATCACCATACTCTGTGTAAAACCCAGTATCCCCTATTGCAATTGGTATACCATACCTATTGGTGCCAACAGGCACACATTCACATAACATGGCTTCACAAACTGCAGTTGGCAATCCTTCTCTCATACTAAGCTGGCAGTAAACTTTGGATTTCTGATACAGTGCTAAAAGTTCTTCAAAGCTTAAAGGACCGACAAATTCAACATTGGGAGGTGCTATTTTTTTAATCTTGTCCAATGCCTCACCAGTAACACCATTAACTACAAACTTAGTGTTTGGAAGTAATTCAGCAGATTTAACAAAGGTATCAATACCTTTTAGTTTCACACGTTCATATTTTTCCACCAAACCAACAGTTAACACCAAGTCCTCCTTTTCCCCCTTACTTTGGAAGGTATTATAATCAAAGCCAGTGGGGATTATTTCAAAATTATTCCCATCCACACCATAATTTTCCATGGCCTCATTTCGCAGAATTTCAGTAAGGGCAATTATCACATCAGAGTTCTCAAAAACATATTTCACTTTACGAGCTGTTTTAGGATTGTTCAGGTGCCCATAATTAAGTTCTTTGATTTTAGCTACTTCCATACCCCCAATAACTACCACTGATTTTTTCCTGAAAAGTTTTGACAACTTCACCGATAAATAGGAATGATCTCCTGCAAACCATGAAAATGCAATATCTGCCCAGATAATTCCGATGAGCATGTTAAACAAGGTTTTGAAAGTTCTCATAGGATCTTTCTTGTTAAGGCTGAAATCTACTACTTTTACCTTGAATTTTTCCTGGAGAATGTTTAAATCATTTTGTATGAATGATGATTCCCATAATCGGATGAAAAGAATTTTTGTATGTTTTTCTTTGGAATCCATAGATTCTACCTCGAATTAATATTAAGAGTTTGCAGTAATATTCGTTGAATATTCCCTGGTTATGTTTTTAGATGAGTGGGATTAGATGTTCCAGGGTAATTAGGTGGGTGGGATTGGATATTTCAGGGTAATTAGGTGGGTGGGATTGGATATTTCAGGGCAATATATTTGATGGGTGGGGTTTGGAGAGGTTTTTATTTAGATTGGTGGGTTTAGATTATTGGAGGCTTATTGTTTCTAGAACATTGGCAAATTTCTCAGCCATTCCTTTTTGACTGTATTTTTCAATTTCTCCAGCCAATCCCCGGTACTCGATCTTCCCATTGGCTTTGTATTCCTGGTAGTAATTGCCTATTTGGTCTTTAATTTCATCCTTCGTTGATAAGTGCACTCCGGCCCTGGTTTCCATTAAAAGTTGACTCACAACATCTTTACAGGGCCCCACAGCCAGGATTGGTCTTTGGGCTGCTAAGTATTCAAATATCTTCCCAGTGTATATTCCTTTTTCTTCACATTCAGTCCAGTCAAATAATAACAGTAATTGGGATGAACATTGTTTTTGGATTGCTTTTTTTCTGGGGATTAGACTGTTAATATTTACTACACTTCCTAAATTATATTCTTGAACACAGTCACCAATCATGTCTTTCATGTGTTTTCCGTAAAAATTTATTTCAAAGTCATCAGTGTCTATTTTTCCCTCTTTTACTAGTTCATTCAAAGCCTTAAATAGTGTTTCAGTGTCATTTCTTTCAGGGTAGATAGTTCCAGTAAATGTTATGCCGAATTTGTTTTCAGGTTCAACTTCTAAACTGGTTTTGTCAGGATCAAATCCATTAGTGACGACATAGATATCTTTTTTTGGAAAATTAATTGCTAACTTCCCTTTAAGAGGTTCAGAAACAGTGATGATGGCATCAGCATTGTTTAATATTTTTTTTTCCAATCGGGCATCGAAAAACTTCCTCACCCTGGAAAATGAATAAAAATGGTTCTGAGTCCACAAGTCACGCATATCGGCAATAAATGGAACACCAAACTCTTTTTTAAGGTCATTAGCTATCAAGTGGCTGGTAACTGGCTTAGAAGAACTGATAATGGCATCGAAGTGTTCATTTTTTAACAACTTTTTGCCTGCTTTCAGGGCAGGTTTGTACCAATTTTTTTCCTGATCAGGGTAGGCGAATATATCAGACCAGAGTTTGAGGAAAAAATCAACAGTGTTGGTTTTCTTTCGAAGTTTCCCTTCACTTAACTGGCTTTTTATGGGCTGGTTTTCTTTGAATTTGAATGTTTTTTTCCATTTTTCCAGTAAATCCTGGAATTCGGTTTCAATTATTCTCTGATGAGGGTTGTGATCTTCTTCTCTTTTCACGGTTAAAATGGTAGGTTCCCATCCATATTCAGGGAGATATTTGGCTAAACCATTCAAACGGACCGATCCAATGGTATTCTTTTTATAACTAAATGCTATTAATAAGACTTTTTTCATATAGGCACACCAAATCATCCACGATTAATAAAAAGATTACTATATGTTACACATTTTTTTTAAGAGAGAATTACTATTTTAAGTTTAAACTCAACTGTTGAGTGTAAAAGTTAGCAAAAGGTTCATTCTGAGGTTATATGTCTTAGGGGTTAATTACAATCTAGATGTAATATAGATTATTGTTAAATATTAATTAGATGTAATTTCTAATATATTCATATTCTACAGGGGATTAAAGGTTTTGTATATGAAAAAGAACATTGCAGTTGTTGGTAGTGGCTATTGGGGTAAAAACTTAGTGAGAAATTTCTATGAATTAAATGCCCTGAAAACTATTTGTGATCTGGATGAAAATGTGCTCACAGAGTTCCAATCAAAGTATCCTGGAGTGGAGGTTACACAATCCTTCCAAAAAATTTTGGATGATGACCAGATAGAGGGAATCATCATTGCCACCCCAGCAGCCTTACACTTTAAAATGGCAAAAGAAGCCCTAAATCATGGGAAAGACGTTTTTGTTGAAAAACCTCTCTCACTCCATATTGAGGAGGGGGAGAAGCTGGTAAAAATTGCCAGAGAAAACCAGAAGATATTGATGGTGGGGCATATACTCCATTATCATCCAGCTATAATTAAACTGAAAGAAATGATCAGTCAAGGTGAGTTAGGGAAAATACAGTACATATACTCCAATCGGCTGAATTTAGGCAAATTTCGGACAGAAGAAAACATATTATGGAGCTTCGCACCCCATGATATCTCAGTTATTCTCATGCTACTAGGGGAAATGCCATTGAACTTATCCTGTCATGGGGGAACCTATCTTAATCAAAACATTCCTGATATCACCATGACCACCATGGAATTTCCTGGAGAAGTCAAATCCCATATCCTGGTTAGCTGGCTTCATCCTTATAAAGAACAGAAATTGGTGGTGGTTGGCAGTAAGAAGATGGCTGTTTTCGATGATGTGTCTGTTGAAAAACTATCCTTATATCCCCATAAGATTGAATGGGTTAACCAGATCCCAATACCACATAAGAAAGAACCTGAATTTGTGGAAATTGAAAGTAGCGAACCCTTGAAAGAAGAATGTAAACATTTTTTAAACTGCATCCAAACACGAAGCCAACCCCAAACAGATGGAAATGAGGGTTTAAGAGTTCTAGAGGTTTTGGAAAAATCCCAATTATCATTAGAAAATAATGGCGAAAATATGAGGGTCAGGGAAGAATCCTTCTATGTTCATCCCAGCTGTTATGTTGATCAACCCTGCCAAATTGGTGAGAAGACCAAAATTTGGCATTTTTCACACATCATGTCTGGAGCTAAAATTGGTTCCAGATGCAATATTGGACAAAATGTTATGGTTGCCCCGGAAGTTGTAATTGGGGATAATGTAAAAATTCAAAACAATGTTTCAGTATACACCGGTGTGGAAGTGGAGAGTGATGCATTTTTAGGACCTTCCATGGTTTTCACCAATGTAACTAACCCTCGCAGTTTTATATCACGTAAAAATGAATATAAAAAGACTCTAATAAAAAAAGGAGCCACAATTGGGGCTAATTCAACAATTATTTGTGGTAATGAAATAGGCAAATATGCATTAATCGGTGCTGGCGCTGTTGTTACTAAAGATGTTCCTAACCATGCCATTGTTGTGGGAAATCCAGGTAGAATAACTGGCTGGATCTGCCAGTGCGGTTTGAAATTAAAATTTTCAGATAACCGGGCCATCTGCCAGTGTGGCCAGGAATATGAGAAAACTAATAATAATCAATTGAGGAGAATCCAATGAATATTCCATTACTTGACTTAAAAAGACAGTACCAAACCATCAAAACCGAAGTTGATGCAGCAGTACAAGATACAATCAGTTCACAAAGTTTCATCCTAGGAGACATCGTAGCAGACTTTGAAGAAGAAATAGCAAAGTATTGTGGTGTTAAAAATGCTATCGGAGTTGCCAGTGGAACTGACGCACTTTTACTTTCCATACGGGCTCATAACATTTCAGGAAAGGTTGTAACCTCCCCCTTCACATTTTTCGCCACTGCCGGGGCAATTAGTAATGCAGGAGCAGTTCCCCAATTTGTGGACATTGACCTGGAAACCTACAACATTAGTGCTCCTCAAGTTGAGGAATTCATCAAACAAAACCAGAATATTGAGGGGATCATCCCTATTCACCTTTTTGGTCAAGCAGCGGAAATGGATAAAATAATTAGATTAGCTGAGGAAAACGATATAGTTGTAATAGAAGATGCTGCCCAGGCAATTGGGGCTGATTATAATGGCCAAAAAATAGGATCATTAAAAACAACGTGTTTCAGTTTTTTCCCATCCAAAAATTTGGGCAGTTTTGGTGATGGTGGACTAATAACCACTAACGACGATGAATTAGCTGACAAGATCCGTGTATTAAGGGTGCATGGCTCCCAACCCAAATATTATCATCATGTTATTGGCTATAACAGCCGATTAGATGCAATCCAAGCCGCGGTTTTAAGTGTTAAATTGAAATATTTGGATAAATGGTCCGCCAAAAGAATTGAAAATGCCCAGTTTTACAATAAGCTACTGGGAAATATTGATGGATTAAAAACACCATCCACTCTCCCTAATCAAAAACATGTTTTCAATCAATACACAATAAGAATTGGAAATTCCCGTAGGGATGAGTTACAATCATATTTGAAAGAAAAAGGTGTGAACACCGCAATCTATTATCCTTTACCTCTCCATTTGCAGCCATGTTTTTCATTCCTAAATTATGAAGATGGAGACTTCAAAAATAGTGAACAAGCTTGTCACGAAGTCTTATCCCTCCCTATCTTTCCTGAATTGGAAAAGGAAGAACTGGAATATGTGGCTGACTGTATCTTGGAGTTTTTCGAAAACTAAAGAAGCAAACTTTATTTTTTACTATTTTTTGGTCCCGATTTTTCTTCCCACCAAGTTTTTCAAAACTCCCAAAATATCATAAATGATCTCTTTTTCTTCTTTGTGCAGTGTTTTAAGCCCGAAAGTACAGGAAACATAGACTGCTATCCCCACTAAAACAGCTATAATGATCCGGTGAATGCTCGCTGAGAGAATGAATTGGATTATCAAAGCCATTATAACACTGGATAATATTACTTTCGCTAAGAAAACAGTATCTAATCTATACTTAACTTCTTTCCTGGCCCATAATAAGACGATTACTGATAGAACCAGGTATGAAAGCAGGGTTGCGATAGCTGCTCCGATTATGCCTATTTCAGGTATGAGGATGATGTTTAGGAGAATATTCATGGTACCGCCAATAGCGGTGATGATGGGTATGAATTTAGTTTTTTCCACCAAGGATATGATGAAACTGTTAATCTGGAATATTCCTAGAAATATGTATCCCACTGCCACATAAAATGTTAAAGCACCGCCAATAACGAATTCACTCGTTGTCAGTATTTGTAGCAAGGGCTTTGAAAGCACGTACAATCCAATGGAACCAGGAATTGCAATAAATAAGAATATCT
Source organism: Methanobacterium sp. (assembly GCA_012838205.1). NCBI lineage: Archaea > Methanobacteriati > Methanobacteriota > Methanobacteria > Methanobacteriales > Methanobacteriaceae > Methanobacterium > Methanobacterium sp. The sequence continues at coordinate 23,461 of DUPR01000026.1, read as the reverse complement.
TAGTTGAATACTCTAAATAAAGCCTCACTTTACCTTTTTCATTGTTATCCCAGTATCTTGATACAACTGGGAATAGTACAAAACTTATAGGCATGTAAAAAGCGGTTATAATACTTCCTATGTTGTAGGAGGCTGAATAAATCCCGGCTTGAGATAAACCTAAAAAAAAGGTTATTAAGTATCGGTCACTTAAATTCAGGACCCATAACAGTATTCCATTGGGTATCTGTGGAATACTAAATAAAATAAACTTCTTCAGACTTTCAACATTGGTTTTATTAAAATTTGGTCTTCTAAGGCCAATATCTCTTTTTACAGATATTATCATTATCACCACAAAACCAAAATAGATGAGCAAATATACGCAGATCATCAGTTCCAAGGAAAAACCTAATGTTGCCATAATAATCAAAGACGCAGTCATTAAAGCGTAACTAACCACGTTTATTATGGATAACTCTTTAATCTTTCCCCTCGCCCTTAAATAGGTGAGGATGAAATCGAATAGGGCAGATGTTGCTGCATATAAAAAGGCTAAGATTACAAAGGAACTATAATTTACACTTTCAAAGAGTATTAACGATAGTTGTGTTCTGAAAATAATTGATAAAATTAGGGCAAATAGGGATAGTGAGATAATAATCCACAACATATTGGCAAAAGATTGACTAAGCACATCTTTTCTTTTTTCAGAAGCCAGATATCTTACCACAGCAGTTCCCAAGTGAAGCATCAGAAGGGGTGTTAAAAACCCAACAGTAACGAGTATTTGATTCCACAGACCATATAACTCTGTTCCCAAATTCTTGGTCAGCGCAGGGATGGTGAAAAAAGCTAATAAGTATACAACAACACGGTATAATGATACCCAGCCCACATCACCAGTAAATTTGATATAATCCTTTTTACTGCTATTTTCACTATCCATTTTATCTACCAATATTTTATCTACCAATATTTTATCTACCAATAAGTATCAGTGTAAATGTTATTTAGCCAACATTTGCCTATATTTAATTCTTAAATGTTTTTATGGAATTAAAATTACAAATCCCTAGATTCAAAAAATTACAAATCCCCACATTTTTTTTATTAAAAAATAATCACGGAATTCTATCTGATTATAATACTACCTGTCCTTTAAAGTTAGTCAATGATTTTTATATAACACCCCTTATTGCACTGATAATCCATGGCCCCTCCCTTTGCTTAGAATATGATTCAAGCATAGTTATGGGGTTATACCCTGTTTATGGGATGATTAGCGCCAAGTGAGAGTTAATCTCATAAGTTGCTAGGTTCATTAGATAATAGGTGGGAAACTCCTGACTAATGGTCTAACAAGGGATATAGGATCATATCTTTTTTTTGTTACGTTCAAAAAAAACCATTGTAGCTGAGGAAAAAACAGAATACTTCCTTTATTTGAATGAAAACTACTCGGATAAAAATTTGGAGTTCATGCATCCTTAATAGAGATCATGCATCCTTAATAGATTAACATGCAAAAAATGTAAAACAACCCTTTAAAACATACACTACCTATTAGGGGTGGTTTATCAATAATATTATAAATGGAAATGATGCAAAGATTAAAATTAATGATAAATGGAAATGATGCAAAGATTAAAATTAATGAGAGTGTTGGTGGCAAATTCTAGGTTTGTCCATTATTAAATTATTTTAAAATCAAACCATTTTTTATAAACAATTTTATAGTAAACCATATTTTCTTATTCTAATGTGGAGGGCGAAAATAATATGATTGGAAAAGTTTCAGTAATTGGTGCTGGTAGTCTGGGAACGGCAATCGCCCAACTAGTGTCAAACAATGTTGAAGAAGTCTTTTTACATGCCCGGAGGAAAGAAGTCGTCCAGGACATCCAAAAAAACCACCGTAACCTACAATACTTTCCCAACATCCCACTTTCACCAAAAATCAGAGCCAAGCATGGATATGAATCTAGCATTGATTCCGAGATAATCTTTTTCTGCGTACCCTCCTCTGCAGTACGCAAGGTGGCTTGTGAGGTTAAAGACTTAATAAAACCAGAAACTGTTTTGGTAAGCACTGCTAAGGGAATAGAATACCCTTCCGGGAAAACCATGAGCCAGATCATATATGATGAAACCGGAAAACAGCCAGTAATACTTTCCGGACCTAACTTTGCATCAGAAATTGTTTTAAACCAACCAACAGTGACCACCATAGCATCCACCACCCAAAAGAACCTTGAAAAGGTTAAAAAGGTGTTAACTACTCCTGAATTCCTAGTTGACACGGTTAGTGATGTGGTTGGAACTGAAATGTGCAGTATCCTTAAAAACATCAACGCCATTGCCTATGGAATATGTGAGGGAATGAACCTCAATGAGAACGCCCGATTCGCAGTGCTAAACAAAAGTTTCCAGGAAACCAAAGAGATCGTAAAGGGGTTGGGTGGAAATCCAGACACTGTTGATGGTTATTGTGGACTGGGAGACATGGTACTCACCTCGACCAGTAATCAGAGCAGAAACCATACTTTAGGAATACTGTATGGTCAGAGGATCACTGTGGATGAAAAATCTTCCAGCATCCTCTTTGAAGGGAAAAAATCAGTAATGGCCATAAAAAAGCTGTGCCAAGAAAACAATATAACATGTGACATCTGCCAATTTGCAGATGCAGTTTTGAATCATCAAAAATCACCAGAAATAGCCTTCCAAGAACTCTGGGGGAAAATGATATAATGATAGCCGTAATACTAGCCGCAGGCATGGGAGAAAGACTGATGCCCCTCACCAAAGACATGCCTAAAACACTACTCCAAATAGACCATGAAACCATAATAGAAAAAATGGTCATAAACTGTCTGAACAACGGTATCCGAGAATATGTGGTGGTTGTTGGTCACTTTAAGGAAAAAGTGGCTGATGAATGTGCAAGACTCGCCGCGAAATATGATGTAAGATTTACCATAGTTGAAAATGCTAATTACTTCAAAACCAACACTGGAGTATCAACCCTCTTGGCAATAGAACAACTAAAAAATAAGGATTTCATAATCATCAATGGCGACAATGTTTTTGACCAAAAAATATTGACAAAACTTCTGGAATCAGACTCCACAGCAATGATCATTGACAACTACAAAAAGTTAAATCAAGAATCCTTCAAAATCACCATAGACGGCTCCACCATTAAGGACATGGGTAAACAAATAGACATAAGCACTTCAAGTGGTGAATTCATTGGTATATCTAAGGTTGCTAGGGATGATGTGGAATTATTTGCCAAGATATTAAGCAACCTTACCAGAGAAAACCCCCAACAATATTACGATATTGCCTTTGTGGAACTGAGCCAGAAATCAGAGATTGACTTTGTTTTCACCAACGGCCTTAAATGGACAGAAATTGATGATATTGATGATTTTAACCATGCTAAATCAATTTTTATAGAATAAAGTATAAACCAATTAAAACACTAAAAATTTTCAACTACCTCCCTGAAGTTTAAGATAGCTAAAGGGACTTTTCAAATGGATAATTGGAAAACTTATGAGGTTTAAATAGTTATTGAATCTTTTTAAATGAGATAATTGCAAAGCTAATGGGGTTTAAATAAGTATTGAGAAGATTCTAATAGGATTATTGGAAAGCTTATGAGGTTTAAATATGTATAATGAACTTTCTAAGAAGATAACTGAGAAAAAAGCTAAAATATGTATAGTAGGATTAGGTTATGTTGGCTTGCCAACGGCCATATTCTTTGCTGAGAATGATTTTGACGTGATTGGAGTAGGTATTGACCCTAAAAAGCTTGATATGATTAACCAGGGAATTTCACCCCTGGGTGAGCTTGGTTTAGATGAAAGACTGGAAAAAGTGGTTAAAAAAGGTAAGTTAGTAGCCACCCTTGACTTGCCAGAGGCAACTCGTCAATCTGACATCATCCTGCTCATTGTCCCCACACCAGTAACCAAATCCAAGGACCCGGATCTTTCCCATGTTATGGATGCTGGGAAAAAAGTATCCCGAGGATTGGAAAAGGGCAAACTAGTGGTATTAGAGTCCACAGTATATCCTGGTGTCACTGAAGAAGTACTACAACCCATCCTGGAAGAGTCAGGTTTGAAGGCTGGTGAGGACTTTGGACTGGCCTACTGTCCTGAAAGGTACAATCCAGGGGATGATGCTCACTCCATAGAAAAAGTCGCCCGTGTGGTTGGAGGAATAACTCCAGAATGGGCTGAAATAACCAGAAAATTATACCAATTTATTATTGAGGAAGATATAAAGGTTTTAAGGAATATTAAGACATCTGAAGCTGCTAAAGTTATTGAGAATACTCAGCGTGACTTGAACATTGCCCTGGTTAATGAGCTGGCCATGATCTTTGAGAAGATTGGCATCGATGTTATGGAAGTAATTGAGGGTGCCAGCACGAAATGGAACTTCAACGTCTACTACCCTGGAGGAGGCGTAGGTGGGCACTGCCTACCAGTAGACCCCTACTATCTGGTTAAAAAGGCCAAAGAATTGGGTTACCATTCCAAGGTTATAGCTGCTGGTAGAACCATCAATGATCACATGCCTCAACATGTTTTCGGGCTGCTTGCAGACTCCCTTAACGATAATGAAAAGTCGGTTAAAAACTCTAAGATCGTTGTGCTAGGATTATCCTACAAGGAAAATGTGGGTGATGACCGGGAATCACCATCTGAAGAACTTATCAATGAACTAAAACACTACCAGGCACAAGTCACTATTGTGGATCCCTATATAGAGGAAACACAAGTTTACGGTACTCTGGAAAGTGACCTTTACCAGGCACTGGAAGATGCTGATGCCATGGTCCTCATGACTGCCCACCAGGAATTCAGGGATCTGGACTTCCAAAAAGCCAAAAAATTGATGAAAATCCCTATTATCGTCGATGCCAGGCGAATATATGATCCTGAAAAACTGAGAGAAATGGGTTTCTTCTACAGTGGAGTGGGGGCAGTGAACAAATCCGGCTAAAAATATTCTTCTCACATTCACCCATTTTTTTTTAAAAAACAGATTTTATTTTATGAGATGTTTCTATTTAAAAAAAATCTAGTCTGTTTATTTCTAATAATGATTTGGAAATTCTTTTATTGTAATTATTAACATAACATTTAATCATGTTTTGGTTAATATTTGCCTGGTTAACAGCTCTTTTTGAATCTTTCACCGACGTAGCCAGTAAGAAGAGCTTGAAAAACGTTGGCACCTATATTGTGGCTTTTTTCATCCGATTTTCAGCATTCTTATTTTTAATTCCAGTTCTCGTCCTGGTAATCTTCTTGTGGGGCTTTCCCACTATTGGTTCCCAATTCTGGCTTGCCCTTTTAATTAGTGGATCGCTAAATGTTCTAACCACTGTGCTTTATATGAATGCTTTGAAGCATTCAGATTTATCCATATCAGTACCCATGCTGGCCTTTACACCACTTTTTTTACTGGTAACTTCTCCATTGATTGTTGGAGAATTTCCCACACCCCTAGGATTAGGGGGTATTATTTTGATTGTCCTGGGTTCCTATATTTTGAATATCAAAGAATTCCGGAAAGGATGCTTAGCACCTTTCCAGGCGTTGTTACGAGAAAAGGGTCCTAAGTTAATGTTGATAGTGGCCTTTATATGGAGTATAACCTCTAATTATGATAAAGTAGGTGCTGTGAATTCTTCTCCCATTATATGGGTGGTGGCAGTCAATTTTTTCATTGCTATTTGCCTTTTTCCCATACTATTTGCTCTCAATAAGGATTACATCCCGAAAAAAAGGTCATCCCTCAAAAAAAAGGGGGAATATTGGAAACTAATCAAACAAAACAAGAACATACTCCTTTTCACTGGATTTTTAAGTGCTTTAACTATTATTTTTCAGATCTATGCCATTACCCTAACCTTAGTGGCCTATGTTATTGCCATAAAAAGAACCAGTGTATGTTTCGGTGTTCTATGGGGTCATCTAATATTCCATGAAAAGGGTATGAAGGAAAGATTAACCGGGGCAGTAGTCATGGTTTTAGGAGTGGTTTTAATAGTATTATCCTGAAATCCACTATTTTTCGTAGATCATACCATATTAGGGATGATAACCCTAATTTAAACCCAACCTCCTCTAGTAAAGATAATTTTCTCTAATGGAAGTTAAGTCTTTTTAATGGAAGTTAAGTCTCTCTAATAAAAGTTAAGTCTCTCTAAAAGAAAAATCCCTTTAATAAAAAATAGCCATCCAAAAAGATAATTTGTCCAATTAAAAAAAAAGATTTTATTTAGTACTAAAGGATTCAGTTTACATAAATGATTCAACAACACTTTTTAAGTCTTCTTTGAAGCTTTCACTAGGCTGGTATCCATGTGCCTTTATCTTATCGATATCAGCTAGGGAGTGTTTCACATCACCCACTCGGGGGTCAGTGTATTCTGGTTTAACATCTTTGTCCAATAGTTCGCCCATCATCTCCACCATTTCATTGAGAGTGGTTCTCCTGCCACAAGCCACATTGTAAACCCCTTGCATCTTGGTTTCACATGCCAAAATGTTGGCTTGCACCACATTTTTCACATAGGTGAAGTCTCTACTCTGCTGGCCATCACCATAGATCACTGGTGGTTCTCCCCTTATTATGGCAGTTATGAATTTGGGGATGACTGCAGCGTACTGGGATGCTGGGTCTTGCCGGGGGCCGAAGACATTGAAATATCGTAGTGCTACTGTTGGCAAGCCATAAATGTCGGTGAAGTTTTGACAGTATAATTCGCCAGTAGCCTTGGTGGTGGCGTAGGGTGATTGGGGTTTGAGTGGCATGGTTTCTACCTTAGGGAGTACTGGTGTGTCCCCGTATACTGATGATGAAGATGCAAATACCACTTTTTTCACATCACAATCCCGGGCAGCTATCAGCACCTTCAAGGTACCGGTTATATTTGCTTCATTGGAGCGTAAAGGATCCTTCACACTACGGGGAACACTGGGTAATGCTGCCTGGTGGAACACATAATCTGCACCCTCCATGATTCCATGCAGATCAACACTACCAATACTCCCAAGTGTTAGGCTTATATTATCCATGTCTAAGTTTGCTATGTTCTGGTGTTTTCCTGTAGACTCATTATCAACTATGAAAACCTGGTTATCGGTGTGGAGTTCTTCTACAAGGTGGGATCCTATAAATCCCAGACCACCAGTAACCACTACTTTTTTGTTTTTAATCATTTCACATCTCCAGTTAATGGGGGTGTTGTAAGTTAAGGTAAGTGAAACTATATTTATTTATTATAAGGAAATTTTTTGGTCCTCTAACTTATATAATCTTTCAAATCAACAATCCTTCAAATCAGTAATGTCTTAAGAAAAACTACTAAGAATCAATACAGTAACTATAGGATTATAAATAATAAATATAGAAGGATATTTTAATGTCAAATATTATAGAGGGTAAACATGATCGAGACTCTTAAATCTGTCTTAGTGAATTTTTTAAACAAATTCGTTCCTAAAAATCAGAACCAAATCTTATTTGACAGTCTCCCTGATTTTAGTGATAATGCTAAGGCATTCTATGAATACATTCAAAACAATAATCCAGAGTCCAATCTCAATCCAGTGTGGGTGATATCTGACCACCAGTTACTGGAAACATTATCTGCCAATGGCATCCCTGCCTATGATAAGCACAGTTTCAGCGGGTTTTACCAGTTTTTCAGATCTAAATATATTTTCACAACCAACAACACTTTCCTGGAATTCAAATCATCCCGACAAGTTCTGGTTAACCTATGGCATGGAATGCCCCTGAAAACTATGGGATATGCTGAGGATTCAAAAAACCCCCACATACCCCACCGGAGCCATGATGACAATTACATCCTCATAAGCACCTCTAACCTCATGAAAAATGTTCTCAGCTCCTGTTTTTACATTGATGCCCGGAAAGTGCATGTGACTGGCCAGCCCAGAAATGACCGAATTTTTTCCAAAAAAAAGGGTATTGAAAACCTTACTCGATTAATAGAACAGGAAAACTTGCTGGATAAGGAAGTGAAAGACTACCAGAAAATTGTTCTATTCACACCAACCTGGCGCAACTGGGATGGCAAGGTTGATGGCACACTAAAGCCTGATCTAATGAATTTGGATGATTACCATGATCAGAAATTCAAAGAATACACTCGTGAGAATAAAATACTTTTCATTGTAAAACTCCACCCCTTTGAAGAAGCACACTACTCCCAGATCATAGCTGATAAAGAGGATATGGTTTTAATCACATCAAAAATGTTACAAGACAACCTTATGGATCTTTATGATATTATTGGCGGGGTGGACATCTTAGTCACTGATTATTCTTCCATTTACTTCGATTTTCTACTTTTGGATCGCCCAATCATTTTCATACCAACTGATTTGGCAGAATATGAAAAATCAAGGGGATTCTTATTTGATCCCTACGATTTCTGGGCTCCTGGACCTAAAGTACTTAAATTTCCCGAATTTTTAAGGGAATTAACCCAGTGCCTAGAAGATGAAAATTATTACCAAAATGAAAGAAAGATAGTTAATGATATTGTGAACAAATATCATGATTCAAACTCATCAGAAAGACTATATAACCTCGTTTTTCACCAGTTTAAGTAGTAGCAATGGTCACATAATCTTATTTAAGGTGCAGTGCTTGTATTATATTATTTAACGGTTGTGGTTGGTTGTATTATCTTGTTGAGTGATTGTAAAAAAATGTTTAAATTGTAGGAGTGCTTTTGTAAAGTTTCAGATTAGGTGAATATGGTGGTGGTGTTTTAAAACTCACCAGTGACCAGTTCCACCAAATATTTCGCGTAATCTGTTTTTTTAAGGGTGTCAGCAAGTTTCAGGACTGTTTCTTCATCTATCCAGTTATTGTTATATGCGATCTCTTCTAAACAAGCGACAAAGAATCCTTGCCTCTTCTGGAGAGCTTCAATATAGTTACTGGCCTCCAAAAGACCGATATGGGTTCCAGTGTCCAGCCAGGCCATACCCCTACCTAAAAGTTCCACTTTCAACTGTTTCCTTTTTAGGTATTCCTCATTAACCGAGGTTATCTCCAACTCACCCCTGGGGGAGGGTTGCACATTTTTAGCTATCTCCACTACACTATTATCATAGAAGTACAGTCCAGGTATGGCATAGTTGGATTTGGGATGTTCTGGTTTTTCTTCCAATGATAAAACATTTCCATCATCATCGAATTCTACCACACCAAAGGCATGGGGGTCCCGAACATAATAGCCGAAGATGATCGCCCCTTCCTCGAGAGATGCTGCTCTTTCTAGGATTTCACTGAATCGGTGGCCGTGGAAGATGTTATCCCCCAATACCAGGGCTACTTTATCATCTCCAATGAATTCTTCTCCAACAATGAATGCTTCAGCCAGGCCACGGGGTTCTTCTTGAACAGCGTAAGAGAAGGAAACTCCCAACTGGCTTCCATCCCCCAACAGATCCTGATATAAGGGTAAGTCACGGGGGGTGGAAATAATCAGTATCTCCCTTATACCAGCCAGCATAAGCACAGACAGGGGATAATAGATCATGGGTTTGTCATAGATGGGTAGTAACTGTTTGGAAACTGCCTTGGTTATAGGGTAAAGCCGGGTGCCGGATCCTCCGGCAAGGATAATTCCTTTCATGATTATTAACCTCTCAACCTTTTTTTAATCCTTTTTTCTAAGTAATTTCATTTTTTTTAGGATAGGAATATCTGGTTGCACCCCTTATATGTAATTATGTTTAACAGGAGTATTGGATACTATTTTTCAGTTTTAAATCTAATTTTTATCAACATCACTATTTGAATCTTTTTTAGGGGATAATGTATTGAACTAATTAGAATCAGGCATCATGTAACTAATATAATTGGATTTAATCTATTATAATCATGCCATTTAATTGTGAATATATCTATTTTTTTTAATAATAACTTATTTGTACAAATTACAACATATATTATAAAAGATAAATTTTTCAAAAAAGTGATCTAGTGGGGGCTGCCAATACAGTCCAGAATTCATAGGAAAGCTAAGGTTTAGGTGTTTTAGAACATCTTTTAGAAAATGTTTACTGGAAGCTCTAATATAGGTCTTGGCATACTATCCTTTAAATTGGATTGTTTCACATTTAAGCATTTGAATAGAAGAAAATATGGCTAAATACAAAAAAATAGCTAAAAAAAAACTATACTTAACAAACTACCTAAATATTGTGAATTGGTCTTTGATGAAGTTTATTTGGCATCATCTAGATATGATTTTTTCATAAGCAATTTTTATCAAGAATCCCCACAATACTAAATTATAGATTACCATGAACCATCAAGATCGAGACCCAGAAGAACTTCTCACCCTTCTCCGGGAAAAAGAGGGAAAGCTCCAGAAAACCTTGGAAGAGTTGAGCTACCTAAAATCCATTGTACAGAACTCAGAAGATGCTATAATAGGCATTGACTTAGATGGTACTATAATTTCCTGGAATCCCGGTGCAGAGAAGATCCATGGATTCACTGCTTCTGAGGCAATTGGAAATTCAGTGTCCATGCTCATCCCCCCATACAACACCAATGAGATTTCACTGATTCTGGCTTGGATAAAAAGTGGTGAAAGAGTAGACCATTACGAGACTCTGCGCCGACGAAAAGATGGTACTTTGGTGGACATATCCCTCAGCATCTCTCCGGTCCGGGATCAGGATGGGGAAGTGGTTAGTGTGTCCACGATAGCCCGTGACATCACCCATCATAAGAAAATGGAGCTGAAGATCCAGGAAAGTGAGGAAAAATTCCGTGAAGTTTTCAACAATGCCAATGACGCCATATTCCTCAACCCACTGAAGGTTGGGGGAAATCCTGGTAAGTTTATTGAAGTGAATGATGTGGCATGCCAGCGTCTGGGATATTCTAGGGAAGAGTTGTTGAATATGGGCTTGGAAGACATTGCCAGTGAAGAGGACCCCCATATTTCTGAATCTATTAAGTTAATAACATCTGAAGGGACAGCGACTTTCGAGTCAATCCAGTTAGCCAAGGATTGCACACCAATACCAGTGGAGATCAGCAGCCACCTTTTTGTTCATCGTGGTGAGAGGATGATCCTTTCCATAGCCAGGGACATCACTAGGAGAAAGGAAAACGAGGCAAAACTCCGCAAATCCTTGGAAGAAAAGGAATTATTACTTAAAGAAATTCATCACCGGGTTAAAAACAATCTAAATGTCATATCCAGTCTCCTGAATCTGCAGTCAAAATATATTAAGGACAAGGCGGCACTGGAAGTTTTCAAGGAAAGCCAGCGCAGAGCCCGGTCCATGGCCCTTATCCATAAAATGCTTTACCAGTCAGTTGATCTTAAGTGTATAAACTTCGGAGAGTACATAGAAACTCTTACTGAGGAACTATTCAGAACCTATGCTACTGGAGATAACATTCATCTCAAAATGGATGTTGGTGATATACTTTTAGACACAAACACTGCGGTGCCACTGGGATTAATTGTCAATGAACTGGTTTCCAACAGTCTCAAACATGCTTTCCCTGATAATAGGGTCGGTAGGATTAGTGTTGAGTTTAATAAAAATAATCAATACAATTTTTCAGTGTCTGATAATGGTGTAGGTTTACCTGCAGATTTTGATTATCGTAAGGCTAATTCACTTGGCATGCGTCTGGTGAACACCCTTGTTGATCAGATCCACGCCACAATGATTGTTCATCAGGAAAATGGAACTTGTTTTAAAATCAAATTCAGTGAAGAGAAATTCACGGATATGACTTTATAATTTTTTTTTAATCTTCACACACAAAATATTATATTAATATAACAACAACTACTATTTGTATCTTAATCATCTTTTTAGTCTTTTCACCCGTTTTTTATCCCATAGGGATAGTAAGTAGACTGATAATGCCACCAGCAGAGCCACAATTGTGATGTGGTAATCATCATTGGGTACTAGGTTCAAACTAAATCCCTTCCAGCTGAAAGGATAGAAAAGGTAAATACCATTATCAAGTTGGATTAGGAGTAAGTCCAAAGCAAAATGGGTTAAAATACCCGCTGATAAAAAGGCCATGGCTGTCTTTTTCTCTTCAAATAGCAGGGTTGCAATTCCTGCCATTAAAAAGGCGCCCAGGGGAAGGTGAACTACGTGGATATAGTCCCACCAGTCAAAACCAAATAATTCAAAGAGGATTGATATTTTCACTGCATCAGGGAATACTGATCCTGCCATTACCAGTGCAGTGTTGGCTGGGTTGAATTGAGGATACCTAAATCGCAGGATGCGGCAGAGGGTCCAGGCTACTGCTATATGCACCACCCAGTCTGGCATTTCCTATCGCCTCCTGAATTGGAAACTTTCCAGATCAAAACTCCAGTAAGAGTTAAAGATGTACACCAGCACTATCAGTGCCAGGAAAGAACGAAACAGCAGCCAGATGTAATTTGCATAACTATTGACATTTATCTCCTGCACACTCACCATCTGATTATCAGGTCCTAAAACACCCACCACTGTGATTCTATCCTCAGGGGATAAGGTATGGTTTTTGATTATCGGGTCATTTTTAGGCACTTTCATGGTAACTATATGGCCATGATAGTTCTCCTCAACCAGGATATGGGTGCTGTTGATTTGGGTTACGGTTCCACCTACATTCACCACCTCTCCCAGGGGATAGTCAGACAGGATTGCACCATATGATGGATGTTTGCGATGTTTTTCAAATTCACTGGCATAATGGGTGCACAAACCCGCCAGAATGATTATCAGCATGATCCCAACTACAATACGTTTAGTGGGGGTTTTCAAGTTCAAAGTCCAAACCTCTTTAAATATTGTTATTTGGATTATTATTAATAAAAAAAATAAGGTTCTTCAAGTTTTATTATAGTTAGAATTATTTAATTAGTTCGTACTTGATTCGTGGTTTTAGTTGTTTTTTTTTTATTTCATTGGAATTTCATTATTATCAAAAAAATCAGCACTAAAAAGTAATTGTTGTATTGGTACATAGGAGTAGTTTATTAATTATTCCCTGAATTAGTCTGTAATTATTCCCTGAATTAATTTGTAATCTACTTTTTCATAATTTAGGAGATAATGTAATGTATTGTTTCATGTGGATGTATGAGGAAAATTTTTCTAGGTTTAATATTAAATTTCTTCCAATAAATTTATTCATCAAATTCTCTTGGTATATTTATTCCTTTCAATGCATATTTTGAAAGAAGTTCCCTTGTTGCGGTCCAATTCAATAGTCCCGTTCAGCTGGTTCACAAGGGTTTTCACGAGTTGAAGTCCTAAACTAGGTGAGTTAAGAAAATCAACATCTTCAGGGAACCCAACACCATCATCTTCAACTATTAAAATATATTTTCCCTCCTCTGAGGATTGTTTCAAGGAAATTTGTATTTTGCCTGTTCTATCATCTGGAAACGCATATTTAAGGCTGTTAGAGACCAGTTCATTTATGACCAGGCCCAGGGGGACTGCAGTGTCAATGTTAAAGAAAACATCTCCCACATCCAGGATCAATTCAACACCAGGGTGCACTGAGTAATTATGGAACATGCTGGTGGTTAAACTCCGAATATATTCGGCAGCATTGATCTGGGCAAGATCATCAGCTTGATAAAGTTTTTCATGCACCAGGGCCATGGATTTAACTCTACTCTGACTATCCTTCAGGATATTCTCTATTTCCTCATCTTCAATAAAGCTACTCTGCAAGTTCAGGAGGCTGGAGATGATCTGCATGTTATTTTTTACCCGATGATGTATCTCCTGTAATAAAAGTTCCTTCTCCTTCAACGAGTTTTTAATAGCTTGTTCTGATTTTTTCCGGTCGGTAATATCTAAAAGAGACACTACACTGCTAGTGGTGCCAGGAATTAGTGAAGCATATAGCATGATCTGTCTTTCATTCTGGTTATTGTCAATTAGCCTAAACTCGTATGCAGATGGAACTTGTTTTTCATCAGTTCTACGCATTTGATGGTATTTTTTCAGCCTTTCCAGGTCATCAGGATGCACAAACCTTGTCCATGTCATTTTATTTTCAATTTCATCCCGATTATAACCTATGAACTCTTCTGATGTCTTATTGGCCATTTTTATTAGTCTGTCCTCTCCAATAATAATCGTCGCAGTTCCCGTACTTTCAAATATGGTCCGATAGTATGCTTCAGATTTTCTAAGGGCTTTTTCAGCCTCTTTCAGTTTTGTCTGGTCAATAACAGTGCAAACTGCTCCGTTGAAGCTACCATTGTATATTTGAGGAAGGATCCAGCCACTATGATAACTTTTCTTTCCAGTGGTGATGGGCACTGGTATGGAATCATAATGGACCGGGGTCAGTGTCTCTTTGGCTTTAGTGTAATACTTCTCCAGAACATTGCTTATCTCTGGAGGTATATCTTTCAAAATATTAACCCCTCTCATATCTTCAGTTTTAACTCCTGTAATCTTTTCCATCCCTCTGTTTGTGTAATATAGGTGGTCATTTTTATCAGTAACCCATATTCCCTCATTTATTCCTTCGACTATTTCTTCATAGAATTTTTGGATTTTGAAAAGTTCCTCTTGGGATTTTTGCCTCTCTGAATCTATTTTATTTAGCATTTTTGCATTCCATATGATAATTCCAGTTAAAAATGCCATGGTAGTAACTATTGTTAAAACACGACCAAATTCGTCACTAAATAAGGCGGATTGATTCCCAAGGTTGATCAAAATTCCAATGATAAAAACTGCTCCCAAGTTCACGGGTAATAATTGTCTGGCCATGTAACCTCCATTATTTTGGGCGGTTATTCTTCCCATGTAGGATTTGTCAGGGAAGAGGCAGAGAATACCTACAGAAAAACAGATATGTATTAAGGAGGATAGCATTGCCATCTGCACTACTAGATCGATGAGGTAATTATCACTTCTCCCAACCAAATAGGCAGATAGGCCTAATAAGGCAATGAATCCATAAATTAATGCAATGATTTGAATTAGACGAATTTTATATTTGTAACTTGACATCAAAAGTGCGAATCCAATTATCATCAGATTGATGCTGCTTAAAACTCTACTTTTCGCCACTGTGGAGGTCATAAAGGGATGTAAGTTTGGAAGAATAATATTTAAACCAGAAACAAATTCAATAAAGGTTAATGCACTCCAAACAATAATAATGGATGACAATACTCGGATGATGGCTAGTTTTTTGGAATCTTCTTCACAATTAAGAAGATACAAGCTGACACCAGCCATAATGAATAAAATTGCTGTATACAATTTAGTGCCAGGAGAACCAAAAAATTCTCCCCGAATAAGTGGTATGTTTAAAACCCATCCCAGTACACATGAAATTCCCATTAAAACAACAATTAATGCCAAGGCCTTTGAATATTTTTTAAATCTTGATAGACGATTAATATATTTTACATGCTGCTTTTTATCATATTCCACGGGGATGTGTGCTGATATATTTTCAATTTCCTGCACTTCTTTCTTCATTGACATAAACCCCACTAGAACACAGAGTGATCTAGAATCATTAAAGGAACACACACTTAACTGAACATACACTTAACTAGTATTATTATTTTTGCTTCATATTTATTTTTTTTTAAGCCCCAACTATAATCCTAGTTCCGACTAATTATGTTATTTAGTCTTACAACATGAATTTTGCCCGGTTTGAACTTAATCTATTGATTTAACTTTTTTATTACTTTCTAATATTTCCCTAATCTTTTCCAGATCAATAATCTCTTTAGGGAGTATACAAATCATGGTTATTATTGAAAATAAGTATAGGCCAATATTTTTTATTTCAAGTTTGTAGAAGCTTTAAAATTGTTTTGCAGTTTAATTTATAAAGATTTATAAACTTTAAGTTCTAATATTAATTTGGTGTTTATAATGGAGAAAACATTAGAAAATCTTACTAAGGCTTTTATAGGCGAAAGCCAGGCCAGAAACCGCTACACCTTATATGCTAAGCAGGCAAAAAAGGACGGTTACCCAAAACTTTCTGAAATATTCCTAGAAACTGCTGAACATGAACGTGAACATGCAAAATGGTTGTTCAGGCTCATCCAGGAACTTAAAGAAAAAAGTGGCCAAGACCTTGAAGAGATTCATGTGGAGGCAGATGCGCCATTAACCCTGGGAAACACCGTAGAAAACCTTAAAGCCGCCATAGCAGGTGAACACTACGAAAATACAGAAATGTATCCTGAATTTGCAGAAGTGGCCACTCAGGAAGGTTTGAAAGATATTGCTCAGAGGTTACGGTCCATTGGAAAAGCAGAAGTCCATCATGAGCAAAGATACACCAAACTCCTGGAACAAGTGGAAGCAGGCACCCTCTTTAAAAAGGATGAACCAGTCACTTGGACTTGTATGAAATGTGGATACACTGTCACTGGACAAAACCCACCAGAAAAGTGTCCGGCTTGCGATCACCCTACCAAATATTACTTCATACTATGTGAAGAGTATTAAATTCCATCATTTTTTTTTAAAAATTTATTCTAATATATTATAGGAGACTATACATATAGTATGATTCCATTTGAGGTATAACAATGACCGAAAAAAAAGAAGTATATCGTTGTAATGTCTGTGGTAACATTGTAACTTTACTATGCACTGGACCCGGAGAACTAGTTTGCTGCAAAGTGCCAATGGAGCTTATAAATGCTGAACAGAAAGATGTTGGTCCTGAAAAACACATTCCTGTAATTGAAAAGTCTGAAAATGGAGTGAAAGTTAAAGTGGGTGAAGTTCCCCACCCAATGGAAGAAGAACATCATATTTTGTGGGTTGAGCTTTCCACTCCTGATCAATTATACATTCAGTTTTTAGGGCCTGATGATCTTCCAGAAGCTGAATTTCCAGTAAATTTAACTGACGAAAAAGAGGTAACCGCAAAAAGTTACTGTAATATCCATGGGTTTTGGAAATCTTAATCCTCCCTGGATTTTATTAAATAATGAACCCCTCCGCTGAGTTTATAGTCTTAACGGCTGATCTTATAGTTTTAAAAAATTTTTCATCCACAATTTTTGGAATAAGTGGGTTGTAGGATTTTACCAAGAAAAAACTCTATATTTTTTTTTTAGTAGTAGAATACTTTATTTTAGATGAAGCTTAATTTACTATACCCTCGGTTAATTTAATAATCGATAACAAATAACCTACTAGTAGTGTAGAATATCTAGATAGTATTAGTTGTGGGTGTCATATGCGTAAAGTAATCATTTCCTTGGTACTAATAATTTTGGCGGTGTCTTTATCCGGATGTCTGGATACACAAGTGGCCCAGATCGACCACCTATCAGGAGTAATCCGTGAACACATTCAAGCTGGTGATAATTATTTCAATAATGCAGCAATTAACACCAATAAATACCGTTATTATGAAGCGCAGAAACAGTGCAATGATGCCAACACGCAGTATAACTTGGCGAAAACATCGGCACAGGAAGCTTTAATCTACAGTCGGAATATTCAAGATGAGATTTACATCAATTATATGGAACTAACCCTACAGGAATTAGATGCTAAAATTAATGCTACCACTGAACTAAAAATGGCAATTCCCCTTTTCAAGGGCAACGACACCACTTCAGCTAATGAACATGTTGATCTGGCTAATCAATACATGCGATCATCCCAGGAGTTTAAAATACAAAAACAGAATATAGTAAAACAAAATCCCAATAAATTCAAGAAGTAAGCACATCACAATATTTTTTGGTGGGTTTACACAATTTCAGGGGATAACTACTGTTTACAAAAATATTTAATCATACTATCTATTTTTCATGAGGTTAAAAATGAAGAAAACTTGTTCAAACTGCAAAGGTAAAGGACGTACTGTGGTTAGTTATAAAATATGTGAAACATGCCATGGAACTGGAGTCACTGGCCAAGTTGATGTAAAAAAACATCTGAAAGGACTTTCAGGAAGTGCCAGAGAACGTTTTCAACTGGATGAGGATCATGAAGTGCCCTGTTCAGTATGTAATGGAAAAGGCGAAGTTGAAGTTACCGAAGAATGTCCGGAATGTCAGGGCAAAGGTGAACTTAACTTGTGCACTCAGTGTGGGCGTCCAATAACCAAAGGAGATTACTGTGAAGAATGCCAGGATAAGCAGTTAAAACCCCGAGTCTATCAGTTGCACCCTGCATCTGAACTCAGGGACTTGGAAATAGGGGAACATTACAAGGGGAAAATCACCAGGGTTGAGGATTATGGGGTGTTTGTTAGTCTGTCTAAGAAGTTATTCGGACTTCTTCGCCTGAGAAACCCTCCCTACAATGTGGGGGATGAATTGTTTGTCCAAGTAACTGAGATCAAGCACCATAGGGGAGAGGTGGACTTGTCACCAGCCTCCATCAAGGGGGCCTATGAATTGGTTAAACTCAAAAAAGACATGCCAAGAACCACAATTTCGGACATCACCCCTCATATGAAGGGCCGGAATATTAGGGTGGTCGGTGAAGTCATCCAGATCCAGCAGACTAGTGGACCTACCATATTCACAGTCTCTGATGAAACAAGCATCACCTGGGCTGCTGCTTTCGACGAACCTGGAGTACGTGTATATCCCAATATTAATGTGGGGAATATTGTTGAGGTTCTGGGCGAAGTATCCCTCCATGGGGGTAAGATTCAGATTGAATCAGAATCCATTGAACGTCTTCACGGAACAGAAGCTACTGAAGCCCGGAAATTAATAGATGAAGCACTTGATAGGCGTGCAGAACCAGAAAATGTCGAGCTAATCCAGGAATCACCCATACTGCAGAAACTCCAGCCTAGACTCTGTGCAGCTGCTAAAGCCATTCGGAGGGCTGTACTGGATGGTAGGAGTATTTTAGTACGCCATCATGCTGATGCGGATGGGATTTGTGCTGGTGTTGCTGTCGAAAAGGCAGTGATCCCATTATTACAGGAGATTAACCCGGCTAATGATGCGGAATGGCATTATTTCAAACGTTCTCCCAGCAAGGCACCATTTTATGAAATAGAAGATGTGGTTAAAGACCTGAGTTTTGCACTGGAGGATTTTGAACGACATGGGCAGAAATTACCTCTGATTGTGCTTTTGGATAATGGTTCAACTGAGGAGGATCTACTTGCACTTTTAAAGGTGAAGATATATGACTTGGAAGTGGTGGTGGTTGATCATCACTACCCTGGAGAATTGATTGATGGTAAGGTGGTGGTTGATGATTATGTGGATGTTCATGTGAACCCCTATCTGGAGGGGGGTGACAGCCAAGTTACTGCCGGTGCACTGGCAGTGGAACTGGCCCAGATGATTAACCCTGAGGTTAAGGACCGCCTTTTACATCTGCCTGGAATTGCAGCAGTGGGGGATCATGCCAGTTCACCTGAAGCTCAATGGTACATTAATCTTGCTAAGGAAAAAGGCTATGATGCTGATGATTTGGAGAAAATTGCCACTGCCATTGATTTTGAAGCGTTTTTCCTCCGATTCATGAATGGTAGGGGTATAATGGACACTATTCTGGGATTAGGGAACCGGGAAAAACACATTAAACTGGTGGATGCATTGTATGCCGAGTCTGAAAGACGTGTGCAGTGGCAACTAGCAGCAGCTATGCCTAATCTTAAGACTCAGGAATTTCCTAATGGGATTATTTTCAATGTATTGGATGTTGAAAAATATGCCCATAAATTTACCTACCCTGCTCCGGGTAAGACTTGTGGCTTTGTTCATGACCAAGTAGTACAAAAACATGGCGAACAAACACCCATTATAACATTGGCTTATGGCCCTGATTTTGGAGTTATTAGGGCCACTGACGCAGTGAACGAGATTTTTGGATTTAACCTTAACACCATTGTCTCGCAGTTAATGGAGGAGATACCTGAAGCAGGTATAGATGGTGGAGGTCATGAATGTGCGGGTAGTCTTAAATTTGTGGAAGGATTATCCAAAAAAGTGCTGCAGAACTTTGCAGGAAAGGTAGCTGGGCTTAAATCAGTGTAAATCTTGGTCAGCACCTATTTCCTTTTTATATTCACAAATGGGTTTAACTCACTTTTTTTTATCTGCCAGTCTAGATTCTAGTTTATGATGTTTTCTACTTATAATGCTTGAGTTATCTGTAAGGGATTTTTGATTTTGTAAATGGGTTTGAATTCACTTTCATTTCCTTTGAGGTAGCTACATTCTAACAATTCATTCAATTTATATAACAATATTCTTATCAGCCAATAATATTGGTATTATTTCTACGGAGATGGTTCAGACTATGTATAATACGATAATTTTTCAAGGCCAAAATTTTTGTTTTTCTCTCACCCAAATGTATTTTTGTGATGATAATCACGAAAAGTTTAAAAACTTTTAAATTATTGTGAACTATCATTTTATCCTATATAACAATTGAAACATATTACAACATGTTACAAACTCTAAAAAAGCACGTTAATAACCGAGACGAGTCAAAAACGCAGGGGATGAATTAATGACTAAAAAAAATGAAAAATTATCAAGTGGAATAAAAGGATTTGATGAGATTTTAATGGGCGGATTTGTTCCCCAGAGGTCCTACCTTTTAAGAGGACTTCCAGGAACTGGAAAAACTGGTATTGGAATGCACTTCCTTTCTGAAGGAGTTAAACAAGGGGAAACAGTGCTGTTCATAAACATGGGTGAACCCACCGACCAAGTGATGGAAAATGCCAGGGGCATGGGCTTTAACACTGAAGGTATTAATTTCCTGGATTTAAGTCCTGATGAAGATTTTTTCGCCAACATGGAGGCTTATGACATTTTTTCACCGGCAGAAGTGGAACGAGAGTCAACAACCTCAGAGATAATCAAAAAAATGGACGAACTCAAACCAACAAGAGTATTTGTGGATCCCATCACCCAGTTCAGATACCTAGCCAATGATGAATTCCAGTTCAGAAAACAAACACTATCCTTTCTACGTTTCTTAACAGATAAGGGAGCCACAGTCCTATTCACATCAGAATTCAGTGACCAGGAACCAGATGATGATCTTCAGTTCATGTGTGATGGAATCATCAACCTAGAATTCTTTGCAGAAGGCCGAAGTATTGCTCTCAGCAAGTACCGAGGTTCTGGGTTCCGTTTCGGTGAACACTCAATGAGAATCACCCCTAAGGGGGTTAAAATTTACCCACGCCTGCGGCCAATGCTTCGTGAAAAAGAATACATACATGAAACCATCTCATCAGGAGTTCCAGAAATGGATGAAATCCTCCATGGAGGTATTGAAAGAGGAACTGCCACCATTATCAGTGGCCCCAGTGGAGTGGGTAAAACCACACTTGGAATCCAGTTCATGAAGGAAGCAGCAGGCAGGGGTGAGCGTTCAGTAGTTTACACCTTCGAAGAAAGTGAAGAAAGCCTAATTAACCGATGTGAATCCATCAACATACCAGTTAGGAGTATGATTAATACTGGAATGCTCTCAGTAGTTCAAGTAGAGCCTTTAAGATACTCCCCTGAGGAATTCGCACAACTCGTGCGAAAAGAAGTGGATGATAACCAGTCCAAGATTGTGATGATTGACAGCACCTCTGGTTATAAACTTTCCCTTCGTGGAGAAGATCCAGTTAGCCACCTCCACTCCCTATCCAAATACATGACCCGATCCGGAGTCACGGTTATTCTAATTAACGAAGTGGAAGAAGTTAGTGGAGGTCTTAAAATAACTGAAATAGGCATAAGCTACCTTGCAGACAATATAATATTCCTCCGATACTTTGAAAAAGATGGAGAACTAAGAAAAGCCATTGGAGTATTGAAAAAACGTTTAAGTGACTTTGAAAAAGGTCTTAGAGAAGTTCAAATCACCAAATACGGTATACGTGTTTGCGAGCCATTATCCGACATCTATGGGATTTTAAGCGGCACACCTAAAATAGAAGACCATGTGGAGAAATAAATCCACCCCAACTGGAGGAGGAAAATGTCAAGCGAATCATCAAAAAATAAACCTTTAATTTTTTCTTTAAGTAGGAATAAACGTAACAATGACATTTTAGTGAAAATTTTAGGATAACAGGGCTACGAAGTTGCCGGATGCACCGACCCAGTAGGGATGGTTTCAGATGCTAAAAACAGAGAAAAAGTGAACCTGGTCATCATGGATATATCTGGTTTTAATCAGAATATATGGAAATCTTGTGAAGACTTGCGACTTTTGGATATCCCATTCCTGGTTCTCAGCCCACAACAACACAGAGTTATTGAAGAACAAGGTATGAAACAAGGTGCAAAAAGGGTGTTGGTCAAACCGTTAGTGATTAAAGAACTTTTATACTTGGTAAAGAGTTTGGTAGAAAATTCAAACTAAAAACAGGTGGATGTAATGGAAACCATACTAATATCCATGGTTAACCGACAAAATAGTCAAATGGTAGGAGATCTGTTGGGATCTGACTATCACATAATTTATGACAAATCAGAACTTAATGAAAATTCCAATCTAAATTTAAGTCTAATAATCATGGATCTTCCATCATGGTCACCTCATAGAGAAGAATTGAAGTCTAAAAAAGAAAAAGAAAAACCATTATTCTTACCCTACCTTTTGGTTGCATCTGCTAATGATTTGAAAGTAGTTCAAGGAGTTTGGGACAGTTTTGACGAAGTTATAAGTCCACCTATAACTAAGATGATCCTCCAATCCCGGGTTCGGGTTTTACTGCAAACACGTCGCCTTTCAGTTCAAGTTAACCAGTTACTGAAAGATAAAGAAATGCTAATGAAAGAGATACACCATCGGGTGAAAAACAACTTAATGGTTATATCCAGTCTCCTTAGTTTGCAGTCAAAGTATATTGAGGATGAAGAATCCAAAGAACTATTCAAAGAAAGTCAGAACCGTGCACAGTCCATGGCTCTAATTCACGAACGATTATACCGTTCCATAGACATGAAAAGCATAGATTTTGCAGATTACATCCGCACTCTCACCAGGGATCTTTTCGAAACCTACTCCACCCAACTAGGCAGAATCGAGCTTAAGATGGATGTAGAGGATGTGGAGATTGACATTGATAATGTAGTACCCTTAGGATTAATTATCAATGAAATGGTAACCAACAGTCTAAAATATGCTTTCCCAGATGAAAGAAAAGGATCCATCAGCATAAGTTTCCATAAAAAGAAAGATGAATACCAGTTGGAGGTTAGTGATGATGGTATTGGCATCCCCCAAGATTTTGAATTGGAAAAAAGTGACAGTTTGGGTATGATGCTCATAAACAGTCTCACCTATCAAATTGGAGGTGAACTGGAGCTTCAACGCAGCCCAGGAACCACATTCCGCATTAAATTTAAGGATCCAGAATTCAGTTAACTACATTTTTTTAAGGGGTTTGTATTTTTTTT
>DUPR01000025.1 GCA_012838205.1 Methanobacterium sp. | reverse complement strand
ATAGGCTCACTTAAAAACACCATACTCTACAACTCAGTATGTTCTTCTGAGATCTCAACCATTGAATTGCTGTGATGGAGAATTTAGGGGAAAGTCAGTTCAGTATTACTAGTTCGTCTGTTAATTCGGTAGTAATAGATTTAATATATGATTATTTATTCAATAATATGAGTTTGGAAGGTTTTATTCAAATGGTTATATTATAATAAAGTCTGAAGGAAATAATAGTAATTTCCTGGTGTTTGATTCCGAGACTGGTATTGTTCGTGATGCTGGTAATGGTGTTATTTGTGGTGTTTTACTGTTTCCATGACCAGATAACTAACCGGAGTATTCAGTTGGCACAGAACTTAACCAGCAGTAATCTAGATGTTTGGCCAGAGCAGTTTCATTCTATTAGTGATGTTATGTTTTTATTAGGTAATTTTGCCTCAATATTGGGAACATTTACTTTTGAAGGAGAAACAATTGTAACAGCGAAATTATTTGCACCATTGTTACTACCCTTAATGATAATAGACTTAATTGATTTTGGCCGGGACAAGATAAATACCGAGCTGGAACTTTCTAATGGTGATTTGATAGATGCAATGCGGGATGTTTCAAAGAATATTTATATATCAGGGTGCTGCCAACCTTGGATGTCAGGGGGTTTAATATGATTATCAGGATGGACATGGGAATAAAAAACCGGATAAAATTTTTAAATTCATGGTTGATGCCCTACGTGGCAATTAAAACGGAGATGAGATTAAAAAAGTTGCCAAGTAGTAGGGATTATTGAAAAAGAAGGCAAAGATTATCAGAAAAAAGTAATAAATAACATATACGCTGGGTGTATTATTGTCATTTTCAATTTTAGGCACAGTAAAAATTAATCGTAATAGAATTATAAAAACATTCTTGATAAAATAGTCTCTTGCTTATAATTTATTTAGTGTTTAATTAATAAATTCTTCTTCTGAAATTGTGAAAAATAATAATATATAAGGGACTTAGGAGGTCTAAGTCCCTTTTTTGTGACACCGTAAGGAAAACAAGGAGTTTATGGACCCTTTGGTATCATTTTTTGTAGGTATATGGATTGTCAACCATTCATTTTACTTCCTATTATTTAAACTTTACTTGATTTATTTTCAATTATTATGGATAAATTTATATGGGATTATTATCGATCATTGTAGTCAAGCAATAATTGAACGATCAATTTTTGCTTAAAAAAAAATGGAGGTGAAAATATGAGAAAACAAGCGATTTTACTAGTAATGACAATTGTTTTCGCACTGCTCCTATGCGGGGCGGTATCAGCAGAAGATTCACAAGAGGTAGGTGGTGTTGAAAATATTACCAATAGCTACAATGAAATCGATCCAGAGATAACACTAAACATCAACTTAGAACATCCGGAAGCTCTTTCTGGAAATAAATTACCGAATATAACAGTAACGGACACTGATGGAAATACTATAAATGGAATAACCGTAACAAAAAGTGGAAATAATCAGTACAAAGTGAATTTTTTCAGTGATAAAACCAAATTCAACTTGAATATTGGTGCCCTAGGACACGTCAATAAAACAGTGACTGTACTCGTTTCACAGTTAGCTTCCCATGACCCAGTTCTTTATGGGAATGCCACTTTAAGTTTGAGGGCTTACAACTTGCTTATATTGAGTGGATCACCCAACGCAGCCCCTGCATTTGTCAACTCCAACCAAGCACTAAGAAATGAGGGATACTATTTCAATTTGAACCATTTCACTAACACGGAGATTACCTCTGGTGATGCCACAATTGAAGATAGAATACGGCAATTTGCTGCCAAAGCAGATGTTATCATAATCCAGATGATAAGTGAACCAGGCACCGTTGCCAAATTGAAAGAACTCATAAGTGGTACAACTGCCCAGATACGGTCCGTAAAATGTGGAGTAGCATTTCTAAATGATCCATCAGTTGATTCTGATGACAGTGAATTAAAATTGTATTGGGATAACTCAGGCGAAGAAAATATGGCCCGTTTCCAGTTGAAAGTTCTTCATAATGTTGGAATGGCTATTGATCCTTCTAAGGATCTGAGTCCAGTTGTATACCCCTTGCAATTCATATACCATCCAGACTCAGCAACACCCATGTTTAACAATTGGAACGACTATTACAACTGGTACATTCAAAGTGGACACTACAAATCAAATGCTCCATGGATTGGAATTGTCGGTTATAATACTATTTTCCTCAATGGAAATGGCGCCATGCTAGAATCAATTCTCAAGGGATTGGAAGAAAAAGGTCTCAACGCAATTCTAGCTATAACTAATGGGAACAATGGTCGATTAAATGCCATAAACAACTTCTTCATGGAGGGTAACAAAGTTAGGATAAGTGCCTTAGTGGCCTGTGTTGGTTACACCATGGTTTATTCCAGTGCTGATACGGCATCATCATTAAACCAGAGCGTAACCTTGCTGAAAAAGTTAGGTGTACCTATTTTCGCACCTATCTATGCAGCTGACCTAGAAAACTGGAAAAATGACTCATCTGGACTTTCAAGTGAAATTTACTGGCAAGTAGCTTTCCCAGAGATGGAGGGAAGGATCGAACCCATTATGCTGGGTGGAGTTGAATCAGCCGAAACTGATCCTTACACAGGAATTAGTGTCAAAAGATACACTCCATTAGCTGATAGGGTGGAACGAGTGATAAATAGGGTTTTCAACTGGACACAGCTCCAGACACTACCTGAAGCCGAGAAAAAAATAGCAATGATCTATTACAACCTTTCAGGTGGAAAAGATGGAGTAGAAGCATCATATCTCAATGTACCTGCAAGTATAACTGAAATATTAAAGGCTCTAAAAGCAGAAGGTTACACAATCCCTGATGAGTACTCCGTGGAGTACATAATCAACGTGTTAACCACTGTAGGTAATAACGTTGGTTCATGGGCCCCTGGAGAACTAAAAAAGTTAGTGGAAGCTGGTGCCATCAACATACCTGTCGAGCAATACAGGCAATGGTTCAGCACCCTACCACAAGAACTCCAACAAGAAGTAATTGCAACATGGGGCACTGTCCCTGGGAACGTGATGGTTTACAACGGAAACATTATCATCCCCGGCATAATGCTTGGTAACATATTCCTAGGAGCTCAGCCAATGCGTGGATGGGGAGAAAACTCCATAGACATCACCCACTCAGCAACCCTACCCCCAACACACCAATACATAGCATTCTACATGTGGCTGCAGAATTCAATGCAAGCCAACGCAGTGATACACTTAGGAACACATGGAACACTAGAATGGTTACCAGGGAGAAGTGTGGGACTAGGTGAAGACGACTGGCCGGATATCCTCCTGGGAGACATACCCAACATCTACCCCTACATTGTGGATAACACTGGGGAAGGAACCCAAGCCAAAAGAAGAGGATACGCAGTTATCATCGACCATTTAACCGCACCCATCATTGCCTCTGGTCTTTATGGTGATCTGGCAATTTTGCAAGATCTGATGAACAGCTACGACAGCACCAGCGATCCACAAAGAAAATCAATCCTTCAAAATGAAATCTTGGCCTTAATTGCTAAACTAAATTTGAATGAGGATATAAACCTTAATTTGGAAACAACATCATTTACAACCATTAAAAACGAGATCCAGCATCATCTAGAAGAAATTGCAGCAACACTCATGCCATATGGATTGCACACATTTGGTGCCACCCTTTCTGGAGAAATCTTGGATCAGATGGTGGAATCCATTGTTAGTTTCGACCCAGTTAACCGGGATAATAATGATTACCGGGTAATGCTTCGGAAATTACTATCCCAAAACTATGAAATGCAGAACTTACTGGCAGCACTACGAGGGGAGTACATATTACCATCATTAGGTGGTGACCCTATCCGCAGAGCAGAAGATGTTCTACCCACCGGTACCAACTTCTATTCTTTCGACCCACGAACAGTACCAGACAAAACTGCCTGGAATATTGGTTCTAAACTGGCAGATGAAATGCTGGCAGCTTTTTATGCAGAGAATGGACGCTTCCCAGAAACTGTTGGCATTGTACTCTGGTCCACAGAGACCATGAGAACTTGTGGTCAGAGTTTGGCAATGATCTTACGATACATGGGATTGGAACCGGTCTGGGATAAAAACGGTAAATTCACTGGAGTTAAAATCACTCCATTGGATAAATTAACCCTAACCGTAAATGGTGCAACCATCCAAAGACCTCGAACTGACGTCCTAATAACTATCAGCGGTCTTTTCAGAGACACATTCTCCTACACAGTGGGAATCATTGACCAAGCAGTCCGACAAGTTGCTAATCTTCAGGAAAGCCCTGAAAATAACTACATCCGGAAACATTACTTGGCAGATCTGAATAAGTACACCCAAAATGGCATGAATACTGCTGATGCAGAAATTCTAGCTGGATCCCGCATATTTGGACCACCACCAGAAGCCTACGGGACTGGAATAGGTCAACAAATACCAGCTACTTCCAAATGGGATGGAACAACAGATTTAGTAGACACTTACTTGTCTAGGATGTCCTATATTTATGGTAGCGGTGTTTACGGGCTCAGTGGTTTGGAAGCGTTTAAAAACAATCTAAAAAATGTTGATGCAACCATACAGGTTAGAGACAACAATTATGGGCTTTTAGACAATGATGATGTCTTCCAGTTCCTAGGTGGCCTAACCCTATCTGCTAAAACTCTTTCCGGTAAGGATGTGAATGTCTACATTGCTAACACCAGAACCAACCCTCATATTCAGACTCTTGGCCAGTTCATGTCCAATGAAGTCAGAACCCGGCTATTAAATCCTAAATGGATTGAAGGTATGCTCAATGAAGGATTTTCAGGAGCTAACCATATAGCTAGTGAAGTTGGTAACTTGTTTGCATGGGATGTGGTAACTCCTGAAGCAGTATCGGACTGGATTTGGCAGCAAACAATGGAAACGTATTTCTTGAATAATGCAGTCAAAAATCAGTTTTTAAATGCGAATCCACACGCATTTGCCTCGACAGCTGCATGGTTACTGGAAGCTGTCCGTAGAGGTATGTGGAATCCTGATGCTGCGGTAACAACTCAACTGAAAGACATCTACATGAATACCATTCTCGCGAATGGTGTTGTATGCTGTCACCACACTTGTGGAAACATTGACTTCACCAATTATGTGGTGGTAGGGTCTACACTGAGTTCACAACAACTCCAGGAATTCGCATCGATTATGGAGGCAGCTACTGGTAAAACAGTAAATGTTGGTTCTACAGAAACACCTTCCAAACCAACTAATCCAACTTCGTCCCCAGGAGCATCTTCTTCAACTGGTGATTCATCTGGAAGTCAAAGAGCTACAGAACGCGGAGATCAAAGTGCATCTGAATCCCAATCTGGAGCTGAGTCTGCTGAGACTGCGGGTACTGATGGGTCTTCTAAAACTTATGAAGTATCCCAGAACAATT
>DUPR01000024.1 GCA_012838205.1 Methanobacterium sp. | reverse complement strand
CCTAATTATGGGTCAACTACTCTAGGGAAAATTCGTTACGAATCTTTGGTTTACCTCTTCAGTCGGGTGGTGGCTTTCTATGGAAATGAGAAGTACTTGCCAAACTATGCGGTGATGAAACCATGGAGCTCCATAAGTTCAGGTGGTACGTCAACACCAACAGAAACAATACCCAGTAGCTTGCAAATTTACTTGCAAACAACTGCCAACTGCCAAGTTAACAACCCCAACATTATTGCACTGGCCCAGAACATAACCTCGGGGGCGACATCTAGCTATGATAAGGCCACTCGCATCTTTAACTGGGTGCGAGACAACCTCGAATATTCCTTTTACTACAACACTGAGAAAGGAGCGGTTCAAACGCTCTCTTCCAGGAGTGGTAATTGTTGTGACCATTCACACCTAATCGTGGCCCTTTCAAGAGCAGCTGGATTACCAGCAAGATATGTACACGGGAACTGTTACTTCACTACCAGTAAAACATGGTATGGTCATGTATGGGCTGAGATATATGCCAATGGAATTTGGTATACAGCGGATGGAACTAGTTACCGAAATTCGCTAGGATCAGTAAAAAGCTGGGACACAAGTACGTGGACAAAAAAAGGGACATACACCGAGCTGCCCTTCTAAATCCTTTCTTTTTTCTTTTTTTTTAAATATATTAGCTTGAGCTATGTAAAATTAATTAAAAGCCATGAAAATAAATTAAATTTACAATTTTAAATATCAATAAACTCTATCAATCCAACCTTTACAAAAAATAGGAAATGTAATATTTAATAAAAAAAAGGAATTGCAATAAATTAACAGTGTTTGAAGCTATCCGGGGGAAAATCAGATTCTTTAATCTTTTTTATGATTTTACAGGAACTATCCAAGGAAGTTTCATGGTAACCATTGATTTTAACCACTTTTGCCTTAAGGTTTTTTTCTTTTAGCTTTTTTCGTAACCAATCTAAGTCAAAGTTTTGATCAGGGCCTATGGTAATAATATCTGGATCTATTTTACTGACCGTGCTGAACATGTCAGTTTCACTTCCCAGCATGGCTTCATCCACCATTTTGAGCATCTGAACCACTTTCAGTCGCTGCTTCTCTGGAACTATAGGCACCCTTTTCCTGGCACGTACTGTGGACTCCCTAGCAACCACCACCACCAAACGGGCATCATGCCCTCCAAGTTTTTTTGATTCTTCAAGGTAATATCCATGACCTGGATGTATCAAATCAAAGGTTCCAGTTGCCATTATAGTTTTTATAATAATACACCTCTCATCAAAATATGAAATTGGATTTTTTTTAAATATAATAGTATAGAGATTTTCGATTAACTTTTGATCTTTGGGTTATTTAAATTTTTTAAGATTGAATTCATGATTTAATAGGCTTAAATTGGTTTATACAAATATTTATATAGTATTATGTGTATAGGAGTATTATGAAGTCTTTTGAGAAATATTTCATGAATAAGCAGTATTCTCGTGTGAAGGAGCTTGGTGATAAGCTAGCTGAGATTGATCCTCTTATTGATTGGGAGTTTTTCAGACCTATTGTAAGAGGAATGTACGATAATCGTTCAGAACGTGGTGGTAGGCCTAATATTGATGAAATAGTCATGATTAAGATGTTAGTTTTGCAATCATGGTATGGATTATCGGATCCTGAGCTTGAAAGGCAAGCAAATGATCGAATTTCGTTTCAGAAGTTTTTAGGTTTCCCTGAAAGAATCCCAGACCGTTCCACGGTCTGGGCGTTCAGAGAACGGTTAATCGACACAGGTAAAGACGAGAGAATATGGGAAGAATTGCAAAGACAAATCGATATCAAGGGATTAAAGGTCAAAGAAGGTGTAATTCAAGATGCAACCTTTATCACGGCTGATCCGGGTCACAAAAAAGTGAACGAACCCCGTGGACCTGAAGCCAAAACCAGACGTAACAAAGAAGGTGAATGGGCTAAAAAGAATGGGAAATCCCATTATGGCTATAAATTACACACTTTAACCGATATAGATTATGGATTGATACGTAGAATTGAAACTACAACTGCAAAAGTGCATGATAGCCAGATAGATCTTAGTGAATCGGGTGAAGTTGTTTACCGAGACCGAGGATACTTCGGAGCAGCCTGCAAAGGCTATAACGCCACAATGAAACGCGCAGTGCGCGGACATCCTCTTGGAATACGCGATAAATGTCGCAACAAAAGAATTGTCCGAAAAAGATCAGCCGGAGAACGACCCTACGCCGTGATTAAAAACATATTCAAGTCCGGCCACTTACTAGTCACCACCACACTCCGATCTCACACTAAAAACCTATTCACATGCTTCTGTTACAACTTACTACAACTCAAAACCCTCCAAAAAATAAACACAACATAGCGAACGCTAACAAGAAAAACAGGCGAAAATAAGGAAAAAAATAAAAAAAAAAATATACTCCCCCAAAAAAGATAAAATCAAACCAAAAAAACTAAAAACTTACAAAAACCCAAATAAACAAATAATAAAAATGAAGTAAAAAGAAATTCTCTATATTCAATTAGATGTGTAATTTATAGATGTTTTTTTTAGGATAAAATAGTATTGCTATGAATTTTTAAAAAAGTTCTTAACTGGTTTTAATAGAAAGGGTTAACATTTCATGGAGGCATTGTACAATCCAATGGTGGGGTTTATAAACGTTAGTTTTATAAATATGGAATTAGTGAATTGATATTTCTAGAGTAAAAAAAGAATTTTTTCTTTAAAAAAATTATAATAGCCCAAAAACAGTTTATTAAAAATCACCTTATGGTATTATTATGAGTTCCAAAATCATGCGAAGTAGCGCAATAATGTTGATAGGGGCATTCGTATTTCGTATTGGGGGATATCTTTACAGGTTCACCACTGCATTTCTTCTTGGCCCTGTTGGTTTTGGTATTCTAAACTTAGCCATACCATTGCAAGGTATACTAATAACTATAGCTTCTGGGGGAATGCCCCCCGCCATAGCAAAATATGTTTCTGAATATTCGGCTAAAGATGATCAAGTTATGGTAAAACAAGTTATTCACACTTCTATGAAGTTAGTAATCATTTTGGGACTAATTTTCAGTGTGGCTATTTTCCTTTTGGCTGAACCACTGGCAATTGGATTATTCCACAAACCTGAGGCTGTTCTTCCTTTCCAAATGGTAGCTTTAATAACTCCTTTTAGTGTACTGGTTGGGGCGTTCAGAGGTACATTTCAGGGTGTTTTCCAGATGGGAAATATTGTCATCACCAAGGCATTTGAACAAGTTTTCATGATCATCAGTGCAATTATTTTAATTCTATTGGGTTTTTATGTGGCTGGTGCCATAATTGGAACTGCAATTGGCTTTGTATTTTCTGCCATGGCTGGATATTATTTATATAAAAGAGGAATTGGTAAAAAACTTAAAAATATCAATTTAACTTTCACAACTAAGGAAGAATTAGCCCTGGCAAAGGTACTTCTAATATTTGCCTTTCCAGTAGTAATAACCGGACTTGCTGAACTTGCCCTATTCGACTTTGTTGGAAATTTCGTTGTTGGAATTTATATGGCTAGCCAATACATCGGATATTATGGTGCTGCCACTCCAATTGCCCGCCTCCCTCTTATTATTTCAATGGCAGTAGCTACTGCAGTTTTACCTGCTACTGCAGAAGCAATTGGGTTAGAAAATAAAGATCTTCTCAAAAATTATGTAAATCAGTCTTATCGATATGTTGCCCTTCTGGTTCTTCCAATGTCTCTGGGAACAATGATATTTGCAGCACCTATAATGAAATTACTCTACATTTTACCGGCTTATATGAATGGAGCCTCAGCATTACAGATACTTGCAGCTGGAATGCTGTTTTTCACTATTTATACTGTTTCCTCCAGTATAGCTCAGGGATTAGGGAAGCCATACCTTCCAATGATTATTTTAGGTTTCGGTTCATTGTTTGACGTAGCACTAAGTTTATATTTGGTTCCTATTTATGGAATTAATGGTGCAGCGATTGCAACCACTATCACTGCATTTGTTATTATGGTGAGCATAGTTTGGAAGACACTTCAGATTGCCGATGTGAAATTGGAGTTCATGGATTTTGGCAGGATTTTAGTGGCAACTGGAATTATGGGAACCATATTATTGCTAATACCTCATAGTCTTTTAATAATTTCTATTCCATATAACTACATGGTTTTCTTTTTAGTAATATTATTAGCAGCTATTGTTTATTTGATAGCCCTTATACTTGTTGGAGGACTTAAAAATAGTGATATACGTGCTCTTCACAAATTAAGTTACAAAGCAGGCCCATTAAAACCAACAGTAGATAAATTAGTTTCATTACTGGAAAGATTTGCACGTTAATTCTTTCCAGATATTATTTTCCCGAATCTTTGAACTTGAAAATTAGTACCACTAAAATTACAACATTATTTCTGAAATTAATTACATAATACAGATTATATGATCATTATTCGGGGAATTGGAACTGGCCCATACATTGGTGTAGGTCAGGTTAGGAAGATAGAGAATGATGATGATCTCCGAAATCTTAAGGGTGGGGAGATCGTTGTAGTGTCCACTGCTTCTCGCGATATGTTATCTTATCTTCACCGGGCTGGTGGGGTGGTAACTGATTATGGTGGTATCACCAGCCATGTGGCTATAGTGCTTAGGGAAATGAAGGTTCCCTGTATTGTTGGAACTGGTAATGGAACAGAAAAACTTAAGGAAGGCACAATTGTAACTGTTGACGGAAACACAGGTAATATTTATCAGGGTTTCATGGAACGTGAGGGAAAGCATAAAAGTTCAACAGTATATTACCCTGCCACTAATATCAAAGTCAATCTAAATGTCCCTGAAATTGCCCGTAAGGTAGCACCATGGACTGATGGTGTGGGATCCATACGAATTGAAAACAGTATAATTCGCACCGGAAAACATCCCCAAGTCCTCTTGGAAGAGGGAAAGCTTACTGATGTAATTATAGAATCA
Source organism: Methanobacterium sp. (assembly GCA_012838205.1). Classification (NCBI taxonomy): domain Archaea; kingdom Methanobacteriati; phylum Methanobacteriota; class Methanobacteria; order Methanobacteriales; family Methanobacteriaceae; genus Methanobacterium; species Methanobacterium sp. The sequence goes on along the minus strand of DUPR01000024.1, from coordinate 124,256 downwards.
GTGAGAACCATTGCCGAGGCATTTCATCCCAAACCCGTCTGGTTTCGTACTTTTGACATTCCCACGGATGAATTGAAACGACTAGATGGTGGAAGTATAGAACCTGACGAAAAAAATCCATTACTTGGTTTGAGAGGTATTCACAAAGATATTCAAAACACTAAAATTCTTAAAGCAGAGTTTGAAGCATTATCCCTACTAATAGATGAGGGATATGATAATTTAGCGGTTAAAATACCTTTAATAAGGGATATATCCGAATATGTGGAAGCCAAAAACATCATGCGCCAAGTTGGGATAAGACCCCACCGTGATCTGCCAGTAGGGGCATCTATTGAAACACCATCTGCGGTTTTCACTTTTGATAACTTCATTGAAGAGGGTATTGATTTTGTTACTCTCGGAATGAGTGATATGGCCATGTCAGCACTGGCAGTGGACCGGAGAGGGGTGAACGTGGCCAAACTCTTTAATTTAACTCATACTTCAGTTTTGATGATGATGGAAATGGTCATCGATAAGTGCAACCAACAAGGAATTGAAAGTTGTATCTGTGGCCACGCAAGTTCAGACCAGGCTATTGTGTGGTGGTTGGTGAGAACAGGTATAACTAGCATATCCACCAATCCGGATCAGATCCTTAAAATACGTAAAATAGTTGATATTGCTGAAAAAACTATTATAAGGACCGGATTTACTTTATAGGTTGCATATGAAAAAAGTTAAGTGCAATCAAGGGGTTTTATAAACTATACTAAAAAATTAATTCCTATTTTTTTCATAAATCAGGGCATCTTCAAAGGTTATGGTACCTTTATAAAATGCAGATCCAATAACCACTCCATATGCATCCGTTTTACTGAGAACTGAGATATCTTCCAAGGTACTCACACCACCGGAATAAATAACTGGTATATCCACTGCATTTAATAATTCTAAAAGGGGATTAACTTTAAATCCGCCCAACAGGCCTTCATGATCAACATTGGTAAATAATATGCTTCCAGCTCCATGTTCTGCCATGATTTTTCCTAGTACAGGAGCTTTCTGAGCTGTTTTTTCAGTCCATCCCCGTACCACTACTTGGGAGTCTTTACTGTCCAGGGCCACAATGATCCGTTCACTTCCAAATTCACTGGCCAATTCCTTAACAGTAGATGGATTTTCAATAGCCAAAGTTCCTAAAATGATTTTATCAACACCCATATTCAGTAAATAGTTGGCATCATCGATGGTACGGATACCCCCACCCATTTGGATGGGTGTTGAAACTTTTCTGACAATTTCTTCCACTACAGAAAGATTACCACCTTCTTCCAGGGCCCCACCAAGATCAATCACGTGTAAAATTTTGGCTCCTCTATTTTCCCATTCAAGAGCAACTTCAACAGGATTATCAAGAATAATTTGCTCGGTACCAGGTTTTCCTTGCACTAACTGCACGCATTTACCATTTTTTATGTCAACTGCAGGAATTATAAACATTTTATGGCCTCTAATTATTATTTTCTAATCTATAATCATCTAGTTTTAATTTAATAAGCTAAATTCAAAATCCTACTATTTATTACTATTTCCAATAAAGCCACAATAGTAATATTATATTGAAAGATGGATATACTATCGCTAATATCCATTACCATTTCAATGAAAATAAATGCGTTGATTTGTAGATGAGAATTGAGTATGATAAGAGTAGCTTTAAAAATAGCCTACATGGGAAGGGATTTTCATGGGTTTCAAAGACAACCAGGCCTGCGTACCGTGGAAAGTGAACTATTAGGTGCACTTGAAGAGGTTGGAGTTATTGAAAACCTTGGACAATCTAACTATTCCATTGCCGGACGAACTGATCGTGGAGTTCATGCACTGGGAAATGTGGTCTCTTTCCGCACCAGAAAAATGCCAATAATCAACCAAGTCAATGACATTTTGCCGCGAGATATAAGGATTTTGGGATTTGCACAAGTGCCAATTGGATTTAAAACCAGATATGCAAATAAAAGACACTATCGCTATATCCTGTGCAATGTTAATGACGAATTAATGGATATTGAAAAAATGCAAGAAGCAGCTCATTTAATGGAAGGAACCCATAATTTCATCAATTTTTCCAAGAAAACTGAGCGTAACCCCATGCGAAGAGTGGATAGTGTGACTATCACAGTTACCAACCAAAACTATTTGTTTGATGTGGTTGGTGAGAGTTTTCTTTGGAACATGGTTAGAAAAATGGTAACAGTTTTAAAAAATGTTGGAAACGGCGAATTAGGTGTGGATGAGGTTAAACAATTTTTTAAACCACAACACACACCATCAATAACACCTATGCCTCCTGAAAGCCTCATTTTAATGGATGTTTCCTATAACCATGTTCATTTTATAGAAAATGAATATGCTCGCTCAAAATTTATACAGACTTTACATAAAGAATTTTCTAATCATCAAAGAATGGCTGCTACCACAGCTGAAATGATTAAGTCCCTAACTGGGGATTAGAACAATAATGGGATTGATTAATATCATTTTCAATCATTTTATTTTAACATTCTCATTATAGCTAGTATGGTGTAAAGAAAACAATAAATACTAACAGAAACAGAGAATTAACCGGAACAAAGTGCGGTTAATCCTAATATCAGAAAGGAGGAAGAATTCTGGTTCACCGTTACCATCGAAATTTTGAAGAAAAACTTTTTTCAGACTATGGTCAAAAACCATCACTTAAAATTCACAGAGGCATTATTGTGGGTCTTGACCCAGGAATGACAGTTGGTGTGGCTATTCTTGATCTTTCCGGTGAAATTCTTGATGTTAATAGTTTTAAAGAAGTTTCACGGGCTTATATAACCAGACATATCATCAATTATGGAAAAACTGTTTTGGTTGCCACTGATGTTCACAACCCTCCTAAACTGGTTAAAAAAATGGCAACATCCCTTAATTCCAGAATATTTTCTCCTTACCGTGATCTGGCGGTAAGTTATAAAAACGATTTGGTTGATGATTATGTTTATCTTCAAGACCAACGTCTTTCAATGCACAGATCCGGAGTAATTAACAAAATAATACCTCAAAATGCCCATGAAAGAGATGCATTGGCAGCGGCAATCCAAGCATATAGAAATTATCAGAAAAAACTAAAACAAATTGAAAGGAGAACCAAGAGTCTGGGATTAACTCCTCAAATAGTGGATGATATAAAAATTTTGGTAATTAACGAAATCCCCATAACTAAGGCTATAAATTACACATTAGAAAAAATTAAATCCCCAACTCATCAAGCCCGAGAATCTGCCCATGATGTTTCATCAAAAACAATATCTAATGGAACAAAAAAATATAAAGAATTTGAAAAACCCCCCAACACTCCACGAGAAGATCATGCCTTAGAAGCATCTTCAGAACTTTCTAAGTTGCAGAATAAACTCAAATCTCAGGAAAAACAGATTAAAAATTTGCAAAATAAGAACAAGATATTGGAAGATGATATTCGCCAATATCAAGATGAAGTTACCCAACTGGAAACGAAAATACAAAGATTGCAGTTCCAATACTCACGGAACATCCTACATCAAAAGGAGATAACCAAAAAAAATTCAATAATTAAGGGAATTCACGAGAAATATAATCATGAAAAAGCTTTAAGGCAAGATTTAGAGGCTCAAATCAAATTAATCAAACGTATCAGGGCAATGGAACTTTCAAGAGAGGCATCCCCTGTCAAAATTATAGATTCATTTTCTAAAGATGGAATTAGGGAAGCTGCCAATTTTAAAAATATAAAACGTGGTGATGTTGTACTTTTAAAAAGTTCTAAAGGTGGAGGTTCACACACTGCATTACTCCTAATAAAATTAGGTGTTAAAGCAGTTATAACCACAGATAAGATGTCGCATCAAGCTAAAGAGGTATTTGAAAAAAATAATATTCCCTTGCTGGAAGAGAAAAATGTTGATTTAAACATGGCCGATGACTTTGCAGTAATAATGAACACGGATCTTAATGGAGCAATTGACAAATGGTCGAAGAATCAGGAAGAAAAAAAGAAAAAAGAAGATAGAAATAAACTTTTAAAGATTATGGATGATTATAAGGCTCAGAGGAAGAGATCTACCCATAATTCATAATTCTATTTTTTTTACACTTCATTTTCATTTAACCCATTTTTTTATTCAATGTTTATTTTCCATCTTCAAAATTGAGTATTTTTACAATTATGGGAAGTTAAAATGTTTGTTATCTTTTAACTTGTATTTACTTTTTTTTTGATGTGGCCTGTAATTTAATAATAGTTCTGGGAGTAGGGGAATAGGTAGAAATATATGGATTAAAGAAAGATAACTTACCACAAAATAATTTCAAAAAAATAATGTAGGTGTTTTCGCAATGCAAAAATCTGTTTTAATCCTGATTATAGGCATGGTCGTACTTTCATTATCTGTATCTGGTTGTTTAGGTGGTGATGCTGAGAATACATCTTCAAGTGACCAATTAAATGATAACTCCCAGTTAAACAATGACAATACTGAAAACAATGACATATCTGATTCAAAGAGCATTAATTCAAAATCCAAACAACAAACATGTACTGAGTGTGGTGGGGATGGTATTTGTTGGGGTTGCAGTGGAAGTGGTGTAGACTCAGAAGGTCAAAAATGTGCAGTATGTGGGGGTAACGGTGTTTGTCCTGCTTGTAGTGGTACAGGGATGATGGCAACCAGCCAAAATGGTTAGCATAACTCATCTGAACTTAGTTATAAAAACGGATTCGAAAATATCATTAACATGTATCTTAGTCAAATCGCTATTTCATCTAACAATTCATAGAATAATTTTCTTAAGAGGTAGTATTAAACTAATTTAGAACTCATTTCTAATCTGCACTGCTACTGAGATTGCACAATTCATAAAATGAGTTTAATTAATTATTTCTCCTTTCCCACAAATCTCTTGTGTTGGTTCAACATATTTTAGTAACTAGAAGCTTCATTATCAGTATTAATAACTTATGTAAGCAAGCTGCACCCATGTTTGTATTAATTATAAAAGGATATCTCATTTATAATAGATAAGATAAATAGTTCTATTAATGTTGTTTTTATCTAAATTTTACAAAAATTTTACTAATTTAGAATGGATGTGGTAAATAAATGAAGATTGCATTTATAATAGGCACCAGACCTGAAATTATTAAAATGTCCCCCCTTATTGATGAAGTTGATAGAAGGGGAATTGATTATATCTTAGTGCATACTGGACAACATTATGATCATGAAATGTCCCAACAGTTTTTCCTGGACCTTGAACTAAAAGAACCGGACTATAACATAGGTGTGGGGTCAAATTCTCATGGAAAACAGACAGCTACCATGTTAAAGGGGATAGAAGAAGTTTTAATTGCTGAAAAACCGGATATTGTGCTGGTGCAGGGAGATACCAACGCAGTTTTAGCAGGGGCCCTGGCTGCAGCTAAATTACATATTGCAGTGGGGCATGTTGAAGCCGGGCTTCGTTCACATGATAAGACCATGCCTGAAGAGATAAACCGGATGGTGGCTGATGTTTGTACCAACCTTTTTTTTGTACCAACTGAGGAAACAGCTGTTAATTTGCTTTTGGAAGGAATTTCCTCACAGAATATATTCATAACCGGTAATACAGTAGTTGATGCTTGTTACCGGAACCTTAAAATTGCCAGAAAAAGTTCAAACATAATGTCTCAACTTGAACTTGAAGGAAACATCATTTCCTTAACATTACACCGAGCTGAAAATGTTGATGATAGAGAAAGGCTTGAAAACATTATTGAAGCCCTTTTAAACATTGAAAATGCTACAATTGTGTTTCCTACACATCCCAGAACAATCAAAACACTTAAAAAGTTTGGAATGTATGAAAAACTTGAAAAAGCACCACATATCAAAATAATTAAACCTATAGGTTATCTGGACTTCCTAATACTCCAATCAAATTCTAAATTGATGATAACTGATTCTGGAGGAATTCAGGAAGAAGCAATCACCCTGAATATCCCCTGCTTAACTCTCAGATACAATACTGAAAGGCCAGAGACAGTTCATGCCGGTGGTAACATTTTGGTGGGTGCCAAAACTGATAAAATAATCAAAAACGTGTCTCAAATATTAAATGATGATACTATTTATTGTAGGATGAAAGAAGCAACTAATCCTTATGGTGATGGAACTGCTTCAGAAAAGATACTTGACGCGATTCTGGATAGGTATCAGCAAGGTAAACTTGAAATAAAACCTCCAGAGGAGATCACAGCTAACAATTTAAAGAAATTGTTAGAGGTGGATGAAAGCATTACTGTGGCTGAATTCGAGGCTAAAAATCCTGAATATATTATTAACTTAGTTTTTGATGGGGAAAGTCCACGTTTCCCCCATCCAGACCTTTTATTGGCAGGAAAATCCATAATGGTGTCCTATTGACATCCATAATCATTTGTTTGCAATAATTAAATATTCCATGTATAAATAAAATAATAAAGATGCTTAATCTGAAAATTAATTAACCTTTAACTGCAAACAAAAAGATTAAAAAAGATTAATTAAGATTTTAACACTGACTAAATCTTTTTCAGAAATAAAAAATACTAATTAAAGCATTATATATTGTCAAATCAAAAACTACTTGTTTAGGGGATTGATCAATGACTAAAGAAAGTTCATCCATTGCAATATTTGGTTTAGGGCACATGGGGTTGCCAACAGCCGCATTACTTGCTAAAAGTGGCCTTAAAGTATGCGGAGTTGATATAAACTATAAAAATGTGGAGATAATAAACTCGGGTCATTCTCCCATCATGGAACCTGGTTTGGATGAAATTGTAAAAGAAACAGTTGAAAAGGATCTTTTATCTGCCACCACTGATTCCAAGGATGCTATGGAAAATTCCAAGATAATAATGGTTATCGTGCCTACTCCTGTGGACCAAAACAAAAAATCGGATCTTTCTGCAGTTGTATCGGCTTGTAATTCTATATCTAAAGATTTAAAGAAGAATGATTTGGTTATCATTGAAAGTACTGTGCCACCAGGTACTTGCGAAAACTTGGTAATTCCTTTACTGGAAAAAAGTGGATTTAAAGCTGGCAAAGACTTTAAAGTCGCTTATACTCCTGAAAGAGCCCTTCCCAATAACACATTATATGAAATGACTCATAATGCAAGAGTAATTGGAGGAATTGATTCTAAAAGCACTAAAATAGCTGCTTCACTCTATGAAAGAATTACTGAAGGTGAAATCATCATGGTTCAAAACTTAGTAACAGCTGAGATGGTTAAACTAATGGAAAACACTTATAGAGATACTAACATTGCTCTGGCCAATGAACTGGCTTTAGTTTGCAGTTCTCTAGATGTTGATGCCATTGAAGCAATTCAAGCTGCTAACCACCATCCAAGGGTTAACATTCACACCCCTGGGCCTGGTGTCGGTGGGCACTGCCTATCCATTGATCCCTACTTTATTGTTGAAACTGCCCAGAAAAATGGTGTAGACACCCCTCTTATAAAAGCTTCAAGGGAGGTTAACGAGGGAATGCCAGGAAAAGTATCTAAAATCATTCAATCTGCATTAAAAGACATTGGTAAGAGCATTGAAGGATCTGAAATTGGGATTTTAGGAGTTGCTTATAAGGGAAACGTGGCTGATGCCCGAGAAACACCTGCAGAGCCATTAATCAAAAATTTAATGGACAAAGGGGCAATTGCCTTAGTTAACGACCCCTACGTGTCCCCTGACATCATAAATTCATGGGGAGCCAAAATCGTAGACCTAAAAACAGCCCTTTCAAGTGATTGTGTGGTGCTGATAACGGATCATGACAAATACCTTGATATCAAACCATCCATGATCAAAAATGGTTTAATTGTATGCACCCGGCCTGTACTTGACAGGGAAGCCTTCCAGAAAGGTGGTGTGATTTTTAAGGGAGTTGGCAGATAGTGAATATCCTGGTATTTGAGTATGCAACTTCAATGGGAGTTAAAGATCCCGCTCTCACTGCAGAAGGCCAAGCAATGCTTAATAGTATTACTATGGATTTAAAACAGTTCAACACCAGTTTTTTAATCTCAAAAAATTCGGTTCCAATTAAAAGTAACCATTGCAATCCAATCATAATAGAAGATGATCTAACAGAGTGGATTGATAATAATATTTCATTTTATGATTTTTGTTTACCCATAGCTCCTGAAGAAGATTTTATTTTATATAAATTAACCAGATTAATTGAAAAAAATGGTGTTGAGGTTATTGGTTCTTCATCTGATGCTGTTTATACATGTTCTGATAAATATTTAACTTATCAGGCTCTTAAAAGTGAAGTTCCAATCATTCCTACTGTTAAAGTGTTTTGGGATGATATAGACAAATACGCTAAAAAAATTTTAACCAAACATGTTGTTAAACCTGCAGATGGAGTTTCTTGTTCAGCAGTACAAGTTGTTGATTCTCCAGAGTCATTTAAAAAAGCCGCTGAGAGGGTTAAAGATGTAACTAAACTACCCTATTTCTTACTCCAAGATTGGGTGGAGGGGGATAGTGTTAGTGTTAGTTTACTCACTAATGGGGAAAAAACAATACCATTAAGTTTAAATAAGCAAAACAACTCCCAAGAAAATGGAATTATAACTTATAATGGGGGTGCAATACCATTTAACCATCCAAATGGAGATAAAGCGAAAAACATAGCTAAAAAAGCGATAGAATCATTAGATGGTGTGAAAGGCTATGTGGGTGTGGATATGATCATCAAGGATGAGGTTCATCTGGTAGAAGTTAACTCCCGCATCACCACACCCTACGTTGCCTTAAGACAGATGCTAAACTTTAATTTAGGAGAAGCTTTAGTGGCGTCAATAAAGGGTTATCTTCCCTCAGAAGTAAAATTAGAGGGAGAAATCCAATTTCATAAGAAGGATAGTCTGCAGTTAAAGGTGATAAATTGAAAATCGCTGGTTTTGATATTGGAGGTGCCAACACAGATATCGCAGTGGTAGAATTTGATAGTAAAGGAAAAATTATTGATATCAGAAGTGACTACTGCTACCTCCCTATGTGGACCAAAAAAGATGAGCTTAGCTCTACTCTAATTGAATTGTTAGGTTCAGACATGGATGAAATCGATGGTGTTGGCGTTGCAATGACTGCAGAACTGGCAGATGGCTATTTAAATAAAACTGAAGGTGTTATAGACATCATTGACAGAGTCAAAAAAACATTTGACCTTCCATTGGGATTTGTTGGGTTAAATGGCATGCTTGATTATGAAGGTGTGAAAAATAATCCATTGGCATTGGCTGCTGCTAACTGGATAGCCACAGCACCACTTGCTGCTCATATTTATCCGGATTGTGTTTTAATAGATATTGGGAGCACTACTACTGACATAATTCCCATAAAAAATGGTAAAGAATGTGCCAGGGGAAGAACAGATCTAGAAAGACTGGGCACAGGTGAATTAGTATACACTGGAGCCTTACGTACAAATGTAGCAACTATACTAGATAAAGTCCCTTTAAAAAATAGATGGGTGAGGGTGGCATCGGAACTATTTGCAGTATCAGCAGATGTTCATCTGGTTTTGGGAAATATTGACCCTGCTGATTACACTACAGAAACACCTGACAGTGGAGGCATATCCAAAGAAGATTGTCTTTTAAGATTATCAAGGGTGGTATGTGGAGATCTTGATTCATTAAGCCAAAAAGAAGTATTGGAAATTGCTCAGCATATCTACAGAATTCAAGTGGAAAAAGTTGCTGAAGCACTTAAAGAGGTTACCGGTAGAGAGAATTTGGATCTGGTCGTTGCCACAGGATTAGGAATGAATATCATAGGATCTAAAGCAGCAGAAATACTGAATTTAGAGGTTATAACTATGGACGAAATTCTGTCCCGAAAAGATTGTGTTGTGGCACCTGCAGTGGGAACTGCTCTTCTCATGGAAGAATTCATGAAAAAAAAGTAATAGTATATTATTATACTAAAATATAAGACTTAAATGATTTAAAAACATCTTAATAAATTATAAATAAAATTATCTCATGTTTACTCTCACTATAAGGTTGTTCATATGAAAAATAGTTCAATAATTATGATAGTTTTACTGGTTATTGGCGCTGTTTACATGTTTGCCAATTTCAGTCAACACACTAATTTAGGCTCAAATCAACAGGGGTACGTTACCAAAGATGTCTATTCTCATTATGGCACCCCAAACGCAAAGATTGCGGTGATTACTGGCATGCATCCCAGGGAAGAATTGGCTACCAACCTGGTTCCTCATGTAGTGAAACTCTTTGCATTACTCAATAAAGTGGAAATAATTGACTACCATGTGACAGTAACAAGCCAACCACAAGACTTTTATGTTGGTCGACAGAATGGACAAAATCTGGTTGAAGAATACGTAATTCCTGATATAAAAAAAAATGATTATCAGTTAGTGATCATTGCCCATGACCATGAACCAGGTTATGGTGAAGGATATTACATAGCCACCCCAACTCATGACTACCAATCAGTATCCCTGGCAGAAGCAGTTCACCAGTTACTTCCTCAATTTAATTTCTACCCTGGTTCATCAACTAAACGTGCTCAAAGTAGTTCAGTAAATCAAATTGATAGGCCGTTAACCAATGCAGGCTACCCGGTTTTCGTATACGAGATACCCGAGTGGAACAACCAATTGGAAGCCGCTATAAACACTTATCAACTGTTCAGTACCAGTTTCAATGTGCTTCAAGCAGCTAATTAGATGATCATAAATGATAAGTCCATTATTTCTATAAAGAAAAAAAATAAGACGTATATGTTGGACAAATCAATAAATCTAACGTTATATCCAAATATCAATGTTTTTCTATCATAAATATTGATTACTTATCAAATAACTGCTCAGTACCAAACATTTTTTATTCCCAATAAATACGCGATGGTATTTGTGCCCAGATGCAAGAACAAAGTTATGATTAGTATAAATACAACCAAATAGAATGGGATGGCTGTAACTAAAGATGACAATATCAGTGCACCCACCACAAAGTCTAACTGATCTATAATGGGTATAGGTTTCCCTCTTTCAACTTTGAACCTTCTCTTGATGAAACTACCACAAGCATCTCCAATAATAGCTCCGATTCCAAGGGTTAAACCTAGTACTATGCCTTCCATAGCATTATTAGCTATAGTTCCTTGAACCATCATGCTGATTGCTGGATCTCCAACCATTAACATGTCATGTATCAAGTTACCAGTAAAAATACCTTGAATCAAGCCAATCACAGCCCCAATTAATATTCCAATAACGGTTCCTTTTAAGGTTACGCCATCTCCAAGTAATCTGTAACCGTTTTTCAAAGATAGGCCCATATCCAGGGGTGTTCCTCCCCCAAAGGTAAGGGCACTGGCATTTGCTAGGTAAGCGGGTAACATAAAGTATATAGCATAAGCTGATAAAATTAAAACACTGAAAACACTAGGGTCCATAGTTAACCTCCGATTAAAACAGGATAATAGTTATGCACTCAACCATAAATACTATAAAGCTGATTGATCGCTCAAGTATATATAATCATTATATTGAGTTTCAACAAATTTTCAACACACATAAACTAAGGTGAGATAATGGTCATAAAGAAAACAAAAAGCCTGTGTCCAGAATGCCTCAGAGTAGTGGATGCAGAAGTCTTCGAAGACCAAGAAAAAATAATGATAAAAAAAACGTGTCCAGAACATGGTGAATTTGAAAACACTTACTGGCAAAGTTCAGAAGCTTACTTCTATGCATCTGATTTTAATTACACAGGTGAAGGTATTGAAAACCCCCGAACTGATATTGTAGATGAATGTCCTCTAAATTGTGGTATTTGCACTGAACATGAGAGTCAAACTGTATTGGGCCTAATCGATGTAACCAATCGTTGTAATCTTCGTTGTCCTATTTGTTTTGCTAATGCAGCAGTTTCTAATTATTTATATGAGCCCAGTTATGAGGAAATACGTGAAATGTTACGTAATCTTCGTGCAAACCAGCCAGTACCCACCCCTGCAATTCAATATGCAGGCGGTGAACCCACTGTAAGAAAGGATATTGTGGAACTGGTAAAACTAGCACGTGAAGAAGGATTTAGCCATGTTCAAATAGCCACGAATGGAATTAAACTGGCAAAAGATCCTGAATTAGCTCAAAAATTGAAGGATGCTTCTTTAAATACAGTTTACCTTCAGTTTGATGGGATTACTGAAGAACCATACATAAAATCAAGGGGTCGCAACCTTTTACCCACTAAATTGGAAGCAATTGAAAACTGTCGCAAAGCTGACTTGGGGATTGTACTGGTACCCACTCTAGTTAAAGGAATTAATGATGATCAAATTGGTGACATCATAAGATTTGCCATCGAAAATCTGGATATAATCCGCGGAGTAAACTTCCAGCCGGTGTCCTTTGCAGGGCGAACACCAGCAGATGAAGTTGAAAAACAGAGAATAACCATACCCTTATTTCAAGGATTAGTGGATAAACAGACTGGAGGAAAGATCAGTACTAATGATTTTTATCCTGCTTCGTCAATTATACCAATCACTGATTTTGTGGAGGCTATTGAAGGTGAAAACCAAGTTGCATTCACTTGTCACTCTCACTGTGGAACTGCCACGTATATCTTTATTGACGATGGTGAAATTATTCCTATAACTCAATTTGTTGATGTTGACCGGTTTTTCAGTCTTCTTTCCCGAAGTAGTGATGATATAAAAGAAGGAGGTCTGGTTGGTAAAGCTAAGGTTCTAAGCCGTGCTACCATTGAGCTTCCTAAAACTATTGACCGGGAAAATAAGCCCGATTCACTGGATATCACTGGGATATTAACGAAAGTATTCAAAGAGAGGTCTTACAGTGCTTTAGGAAATTTCCACCATAAAACATTACTTATCTCCTGCATGCACTTCATGGATCCCTGGAACTTTGACCGGGACCGGGTTAAAAAATGTTTAATTCATTATGCTGTGCCTGACGGTCGCATAATACCTTTCTGTTCCATGAATACCATCTACAGGCAACAAGTGGAGAAAAAATTCGCCAAACCCTTAAAGAAAAAATAATAACTGGTTGTGGAATTGCTAATTCAAACTCCTTCACGTCTTCATCTATCTTTACTTGACCTTAATGGTTCATTAGGCCGCATTGATGGCGGAGTTGGACTCACCCTCAAAAAACCATCTTTAGTTCTAGAACTGAAAGAAAAGGGCACTGGAGTTCAAGTAGAATTCATTAAGCCAAAAAATCTTTCTAAAAGTAATATTGAAGATTATGTAGATAGAATAGGATCTTCCGCCATAAAAATGATGAAGTATTTAGGGATTGATAAAGGATTAACCTTTATTGTCCATGAAAATTTCCCATCTCATTCTGGTTTAGGTTCTGGAACCCAATTATCTCTGGCTGTAGGTAAACTGATTTCTGATTCTGTTAAACATGAAATTGAGGTACCAAAAATTGCCAGCATAGTGGGTCGGGGAGGTACTTCAGGCATAGGTGTGGCCTCATTTGAAAATGGTGGTTTCATTATTGATGGAGGCCATCATTGTGATGATAAGCGCGAATTTTTACCATCATCTGCTTCAAAAGCATTACCAACACCCATACTCGCCAGATATGATTTTCCAGAAGAATGGAAGGTGATTTTGGTCATTCCTGATGTTAAAAAGAATGTTTCAGGAACTGAAGAAGTTAATATTTTCCAGGAATACTGTCCAATACCATTAGAAGAGGTGCAGCAAATGTCTCACCTCCTCTTGATGAAAATGATGCCTGCAGTTTTGGAAAAAGATCTGGATGCATTTGGGGATAGTGTTAATCGCATCCAAGATATCGGTTTTAAAAAGATAGAAAATCAGTTGCAAAAGCCGGTGATAGGGGAAATAATGAATCTACTCCGGGATGCCGGTGCTCCAGGTGTGGGTATGAGTTCATTTGGACCCACCATTTATGCAATCACTGACAGTGCTAAGGATATAGTGAGTGCTGCACATGATGCCCTTGAAGGGGTGGGTGGCTATGTAATGGAAAGTGAGGCTCAAAATTATGGTTGCATCTATAGATAGATTGCATTAAATTAACCAATTATATGATTAACATGACTGATAAAATAAAGGGTAAAGTTTGGAAATTCCGGGACAGCATAGATACTGATGTCATCATACCCGGACGTTATTTGAGAACCTTCAGTTTAGATGAACTTGCCAGCCATGTAATGGAAGGAGAAGATCCTGAGTTTGCGAAAAATGTGAACAAGGGTGATATAATAGTTGCCGGCTGGAACTTTGGCTGCGGTTCTTCACGAGAACAAGCACCAGTGGCTTTAAAACATGCTGGTGTGGATGCAATTGTTGCCAAGTCATTCGCACGCATCTTCTATCGTAATGCTATAAATATAGGGTTACCAGTTATTGTAGCTGATATCCAAGCTGATAATGGGGAAGAACTTATGATAAACCTTAAAGACGGTGTGATAAAAAACTTAAACACCGGTGTGACTGTTACCATACAACCTTTCCACGATTTCATGCGAGAAATACTTCATGACGGAGGTCTGGTTAAACATTACCTCAAAGAAAAGAAAGAAAAAGGCCGGTTTTAACAATTATAATCAAATAACACTAATCTTTAGAAATTGACTATTAATTAAATTTTTACAATAAAGTTTTTACAATTACAAAAACATAGTTTAAATTTGTATTTGTATATTATCTAAATCTTAATTTAATCGTTATAGAAAAATAATCCATGCGGAAATTGTAATAATCCAAAAGATTTTTGGATACTTATTTTTTTATTTTATGTGAGGAAAAAACAATGAAATGTCCAGTATGTAACTTTCAATCTCATGAAATTCTCAAAACTAAGGGTAAAAACACTAAAGAAGTTCTCATAAAGTGTCATGAATGTGGAAACACCTTCAGAGAAACTATAAAAATCCCTAAGATGGTAGATTGCAGAATCATTATAAGTAAATTTTCTCAATCTGAAAAAAAACAGATTAAACTATATCCTGATGAAATTCTCCAAGTTGGGGAGGTATTAGTAGTTGATGGTGAAGAAGCAGAAATAACCTCACTTGAAAATAAAAGGGGAGGTCGAGTCCTTAAAAGCCACGTTTCAGAGTTAGAAACTATCTGGGCAGCATCGCTGGCAGGGCCGGCTAGAATAGGAATATCAATAGATTATGGTGGTAGAGTGTTATCAAAAAAAGTTGAAGTGGAAAGAGATTTCCAATTCACGGTTGGTGATGTGGTGAAAATGGGAAATGTAGTATTTCGCATTAAATCCATGAAGACTATAACTTCCAAGATCAGAAGAGGGGGCGCCCTTGCAGAACAGATTAAAAGGATCTATTCTAGACCAGCAAGTCATAAAGATAAATTCCAATATGATTTAACCTCTAAAATTGTTGAAAACGAAAATATTTACTAATTTCAGATCATGTTTTCATTTTTTCCCATTTAATCCCATTACAATTTAAGGTGATTAGATGATGGACCAAAGAGAAGAATTGGTGGAAAAACTATGTAACCAAGGTTACATAAGGACTGAAAAAGTTAAAAAAGCAATGCTAAATGTACCTCGTGAAGAGTTCATGCCTCCTGAAATCAGAGCCTATGCCTACTTAGATCGTCCCCTACCAATTGGGAAGGGACAAACCATATCTGCACCACATATGGTGGCCATTATAGCAGAAAAATTAAAACTCAATGAAGGAATGAATATACTTGAGATTGGAACTGGATTCGGTTACAATGCTGCAGTAGTATCCGAGATAATTGGTATTTCAGGTCATGTTTACACTATAGAGAGAATACCATCTCTGGCAAGAAAGGCCAAGGAGAACCTTAAAAAAACTGGGCACAACCACCAAGTTACTGTTATCATTGGGGATGGAACTTTAGGATATCCTGAAAAAGCACCATTTGACAGGATTTATGGAACAGCCAGCGCACCTAAAATTCCCCAACCACTTAAAAAGCAATTGAAAATCGGTGGGAACTTAATTATACCAATGGGGTCTGAAAATTATTTCCAGGAACTGGTATCTGTTCAGCGGATCTCAGAGGATGAATTCAAGTCTAAAGATTTGGGCGGAGTTGCATTTGTTCCCATGATAGGAGAATATGGCTGGCCTGAAGATTAAACCCAATTCAACTATTAAATTCATCTCATGTATCTGAAAAACTGTTTGCAAATGAATTACATCATTAAATTTTGCTTGTATAATCACTGAAATATATTTAAAATGAAATTTGTCTGAATCATGATTAACATGAAATTTTATATTGAAACTTTTGGTTGTACTTTCAATCAAGCTGATTCACAGATAATGGTTGGCTTACTGGAAGAACAAGGAATAAAATCTGTTAAATCTATTGAACAAGCAGATATTATCATTTTGAATACTTGTTATGTTAAACTGCCCACAGAACAGAAGATCATAAACCACATCCAGAAAGTTCAGGATATTTATCCTCATAAAAAACTGGTTGTTGCTGGGTGTATGGTGGATATTGATCCTGTGAAACTGGAAAGATTGGCTCCTAAAGCTGGATGGATTGGTTCGCGTAGAATTAAGTCTATTCCCGAAGTTGTTAAGGCAATTATGAGGGATGATATTAAGAGAAAAACAGGTCAAGATAATGAAATAAAGACTTGCCTTCCTAAGAGGCGTTCTAATCCCCTTGTACATATTATGCAGATTTGTGAAGGATGCCTTGGGAAATGCAGTTATTGTTGTACCAGATTTGCACGAGGAAAACTACAAAGCTATCCCCTAAATTTTTTAAAAAGTGAAGCAGAGCAAGCAGTGGCAGATTCTTGTATGGAAATCCAACTCACCGCCCAAGACACCGCTGCCTATGGAAAAGATTCTGGAGATAATCTATCAGATATTATAAACCAAACAACTAGCATTCCTGGCAATTTCAAAGTTAGGGTAGGAATGATGCACCCCCGAAATGTTGCTGATGATATTGAATCTATAATTAACTCCTTCAAAAATGAAAAAGTCTATAAATTTCTTCATCTGCCTTTGCAGAGTGGAAACAACCAAGTCTTATCGGATATGAATAGAGGACACTCAGTTGAGGAATACCTTGAAATTATAAATTATTTTAAATCAGAACTGCCACATCTTTCCATTTCTACAGATATTATTGTAGGATATCCCACAGAGGATGAAGCCGCATTTCAGGATAGTCTTGATGCAATTAATGCAATACGGCCTGATTTTTTGCATATTTCGAAATATTACCATCGTCCCGGCACTCTAGCATCAAAAATGGATGAAAATGATCACCAAGTGATTAAAAACCGTTCCAAACGTTTGAATGATCTTAAAAACAAGATAGCTTCTTCAAATAACAAAAAATTAATAGGAACCTCTCAAAGGATCCTAATCACTGATAAAGGGAGTAAAGGAGGTTATATTGGTCGTACAGATTCTTATAAAACAGTAATTGTTGATGAAGCTTCATTGGGTAATTTTTTTGATGTAGAAATAACCCATTCCAAGAGTACTTATCTTAAGGGAACAATTTTGTGACCTTCAGTTATATATGGTTTCATATTCCTCGCCTTATCGATCTAAACCCGTCATAATGCAGAAAGTGCGGCAGCTAGACTTGAACTTTTTATTTCTTGGATTGTTCCTTAATGAACAAGTATCATCTTACCAAACCCCTCATTTAGGACATATGTTGTTTTTGCATCTATTTTTCACCTTAATTTCAACAATACTTGGTTTCATTCATTTTTACACATTTGTTAAATGATTGTTTTCGCTTTCCATTTTGCTTGATTTATTAGAATTTTATGGTATACAATTTTCATGGCTAATCTTACAGTTTATTTCAAAAAGATGTCGGATTGTATGATTATTCTCAACTTTGATCATTATTTTTAAGAATCATGATTTTTTTAATTGATAATAATTATCTTTATCAAACATGATTAATGTTCATTTCAAGCTGGTTTTTTGCTTGGATTAAATTTTTGTCAGATCAAACTCTTTATTTATAATAAATACTGTTTTTTATCCAATAGTAAAGCATAAATAGATTAATGGAAAGAGAAATATTGATCGTATGAATTATTTGATTTGTGAAGACTGTGGTGGTTACTACCATCTCCAGGAAGGAGAATCTATAGGTGACTTTGAATCCTGTGAATGTGGTGGTAGATTTTATTTTTTAGAATACGGAGAAGATGGCCAACTTCAATCTCCTAAAATCATCTGTGAATCTTGCCGGAATCTAAATGAAATCTACACACCATTTTGCAGTGCATGTGGTCAAATATTAAGACCTTCCCAAGAAATTATCACCACTGAAAAAAACAAAACCTTCAAACCAAGGTTATATGCAAGTTTAACATTCATTGCAGTGTCTATAATGATATTAGGTCTTTTTTTATAATTTAAATGTAAAAAAATTCATCACAACTTTTCGGTTAGTGAACACTAGGCATTATTAGAACATTTTTTAAAAAAACTTTTCCTAAGATTTCTTTTTTAAATTAAAAGTAATAATCCAAGTAAAATGCCGTGGGCCGGACTTGAACCAGCGACATCCAGATCTTCAGTCTGGCGTTCTCCCAACTGAACTACCACGGCAATATGGGCCCGACGAGATTCGAACTCGTGATCACCTCCGTGTCAGGGAGGTATCATACCCCTAGACCACGGGCCCGCATTCACAGATTATAATTCTGTTACTATATAAATCTTTTCTATTAGGGTGTAGATGATATATTCTTTAAACAAAATCATTTTTAATAGTAGGAAAAATGTATATGCCTTACTTGTCATATATAAAGCCGCTAAAAAATGTAGGGGTGATGTGAAATGGATATTAATGATCCCATAAAAACAACTGTGGAAGAAATCCGGAAAGTTCTCAACATAGAAAACGTAATAGGTGAGGTAATAGAAAGTGAAGATAAAGTATTGATACCAGTTACAAGAATGGGAATGGCATTCGGAGCAGGTTTAGGTGAAGGAAAAGGGCCTAATATTCCCGGAGGTTCTGGTGCAGCAGCCGGTGGAGGCGCAGGTATCGAACCAGTGGCAGTTGTAGTGGTATTCAAGGGTAAGACCGGACCGGAAGGAGTTAAAGTAATGTCTTTAAAATCAGCCGACCCACTCTCCAGAGCCATAGGCGAAACTGGTTCAGCAATAGTTAATGTAATGTCAGAAGCAGGTAAAATAGCAAAAGGCAAAAAAGAAAAAGACGATACCAAAAAATCTGAATCTGAACCAAAAAAGTAACTGATCTAATAAATTAATTAACCTTAGAGCGGGTTAAACTTGATATATGTTATAATAGGCATCATCATAATTATTTTGGTGCTTATTCTATTATCTTTTCTTGCAATTCCCTTAAACTTATCATTAGCCCTTAAAAAAAGTGGTTCGGATATAAATGGAAAATTCAGCTTAAGATGGTTGGGTATAAAGATTTTTTATAGGGAAATTCCCGGGGAAGAAAAGGAAGAAACTGAAAAAAAGAAGAAAAAGGATGAAGAAGATAAATTCGATCTGGATCGCATATTAAAGATTCTCAAGTTATTTTTAGAAGCTTGGCCTCATATTTATCAGTTGATGCTTACAATTTATCGTTCGTTCATAATTGAAAAGATTTTTCTGGATCTAACTATGGGATTGGAAAGTCCTGCAGACACTGCACTTTTCACAGGTTACATTTGGGCTTTTACCTATCCATTAAATGCACTTACACGTATAAATACAATAATAACACCTGATTTTGACCGAAGAATTTTGGATGGAAATCTTGAATTAGATGTCAAATTGAAATTGGGCGGGGTTGTGATTGAAGCTATAAGAGCTTATACCAAGAAACCAGTAAGAGAACTAATTCATGAACTTCGAGGTTGACTATTCCCTGAGGTAAAAAAATGATAGAGGATGATATAAGGGTCGGAAAGCCTTTCAATATTGAAGGTAGATCTTTTTACCCATTGGTAAAGGTTTTTCACTGGAAGGGACATCATGCAGAATCATATTCATTATTTCCAGTGGCTTTAGTTGTATTGGAGGGCCAAAATAAGTACTTGCTACCTTTGGATGAACTTGACTCATCTCAAGAGTTATTGGACCTAGTTTCAATTTAATATAATTTAATATCCAATATTTTTCTTACAACTCATTAGTTGTGCTTCAAGCCTTTAAAAATAGATTTTTAAAATAAAATACTTAAGACTCTCTTCATAAAAAATAAATTAACAACATTAATGTAGGTGGATGCTAACTTGGAATTGGATTGGGGCAAATCAAAAGATAAATATCAGACTTTTCTTGTCTTTAGCCTAATTTTCCTAGCTTGCATTTTGGTATATTACTTCCATTTCGTTTTAAGAACTGGGATAATAATAACCCATTTTTTTTATATTCCCATAATTCTTTCTGGAGTTTGGTGGAAACGGAAGGCATTATGGGTTCCCTTTTTCTTGGCAGGAATCTTATTTTTAGCTGACTGGATAAATCCTATAAATAAGCAACCTTGGGTTGACGACTTGTTCAGGTCAATAGTATTCATTTCTGTCAGCATAATCACCATTATTTTAAGTGAACAGATTGAAAAGTCAAGGATACTTCTGGAAAGCAGTGAAAAACAGTTCCGTTCAGTTGTTGAATCCGCTATTGAAGCCATAATAACCACAGATGAGTCTGGAAAGGTGATTTTTGTAAATAAAAGTTTCGAGAAAATTTTTGGATATGCAGAGGATGAAATTATTGGAAAAACTTTTGAAATAATAATGCCGCCCCAGTACCGTGAAAAACATGGAAAAATTTTTAATAAGTTGAAAGAAAAAAATGAGGATGAATATTTCAATAAAACATTAGAATTAACTGCTTCAAGGAAAGACGGGACTGAATTTCCCTTTGAAATGTCCATAACTTCATGGAAGGTCAATAACCAAAAATTCATTACTGCTATTTTAAGAGATATTTCCGAGCGTAAAAAAGCTGAAAAAACTCAAAATATTCTTTCTGCAATAGTTGACGGGTCAGATGATGCTATAATTGGAAAAGACATTGAAGGTAATATATTAAGTTGGAATCATGGGGCAGAAATTATTTACGGATACAAAGCAGAAGAAGTTATTGGAAAATCGGTTTCCATCATATTCCCCCCAAATTCTGATGAATTACGCCAGATATTACAAGAAATATCCAATGGAAAATCAATTAAACACTATGAAACAAAACGTATTACAAAACAAGGGGACATCATCGATATATCCCTTTCAGTTTCTTTAATAAAAGATTTCAACGGCAAAATCATTGGTGCTTCATCAATAGGTAGGGATATTACTGATCAAAAGAAGGCTGAAGTGGCACTAGCAAAAAGTGAGGCACAACTCAACATGGTAACCTCCAACATGGCTGATTTTATATCTCAATCCACTTTAGATGGTAGTTATGTCTACGTAAGCCCTTCCATTAAACAAGTTATGGGATATGAACCACAAGAAGTAATTGGAAAGTCTATTTTAGATTTTATACACCCTGATGATGTTGAATACGTATCTTCATGTATGATGAGGGCTGCTGATGAAGGTACAACTCAATCTTCACAACACAGATACAAAACGGCTGATGGGAGTTATATTTGGATTGAAACACTTGGAACTCCACTTTATAATAGAAAAAAGAGCATAGTTGGATTTGTTTGCAACAGTCGTGATATTACTCAACAAAAAAATATGGAAGATGCGCTACGGGAAAGTGAAGAGAAGTACAGGTCCCTTATTGAATCAGCAAAAGATGTTATTGCGATAATGGATTATAATGGGGTCTTTTTACTCATAAATAAAGCCGGTGCAAACCAGTTCAATATAGAACCTCCTGAAATACTAGGCAGATCAATAAGGGATTTCTTTCCAGATAGTTATAATAAACAATTGGAACTTATCCGAAAAGTTATCACAACAAGAGAAGGTTTGGAAACAGAGCTGGCAGTACAAATCGAAGGAGTTGAATTATGGTTTAGTATCATAATACAACCATTATTCGGTCCGGAAAATAAAATTAAAAATGTTCAAATGATAGCTAGGGACATAACTGAAATAAAAAACACGCAGAAAGAATTGGAACTAGCTTTGGAAGATAAAGACTTGTTGATGAAAGAAATATTCCATAGGGTTAAGAACAATTTAATGGTAATTTCCAGTTTATTAAATCTCCAGTCACGTTATATTAAAGATGAAGAAGCCAAGGGCATTTTTAAAGAAAGCCAGAATAGAGCTCATTCTATGGCAATCATCCACGAACGTCTCTACCGATCGTCTGATTTCAAGAAAATTGATTTTGGAGATTATATACGTACATTGGCCAATGACTTGTATCGCATTTACGTACTTCGCCCTGAAAAAGTGGAACTGGAAGTTAATGTGGATGAGACCATGATAGACATCAACACTTCAATACCCCTTGGACTAATCATAAACGAACTTTTATCAAACAGTATGAAACACGGCTTCCCTGGAGATACTAGAGGTAAAATTACTATTGATTTTCATAAGATTGATGGCGATTTTCTATTGGAGGTCAGGGATAGTGGAATAGGGATTCCTGAAGATGTGGATATATTCAATACTGGAAGCCTTGGCATGCAACTGGTTACCAGCCTCACCCAACAGATTAACGGAGAACTTGAATTTAAAAGAAGTCCTGAAACTAGCTTCCGCATAACTTTCCCAGAAACTGCATATAACTAATCTAATTAAAACTTCAACGGTTTGATCAAAAAAAAAATATTAAAAGAAAAAAATTATAAATTCTTCATTCAATTTTCTTGAATTCGGATTTGAGAGCTCCGCAGATTGGGCATACATCAGGTGCTTCATTTTCTACTGTGTTTCCACAGTGGCCACAGACATAATAATCCACTTCCTCATTGTTTCCTAAAACTTCCAGAGCTTTGGCGTATAGTTCGGCATGGATTTTTTCCACTTGATTGGCCACATCAAAAGTCCAAACTGCTTTGTTATTGCCTTCACTTTTTGCTTCTTTAATAAATTCAGGGTACATAGCCTCGAACTCTTCTTCCTCCCCTAAAATAGCGGATTTTAGATTCTCAGCAGTGCTGCCTATTCCATCCATCACCATTAAATGGTTCTGGGCGTGGACTGCTTCTGATTCGGCTGCGGCTCGAAAGAGTTTAGCAACTTGTCCGTATCCTTCTTCATCTGCTTTCTTAGCAAAAGCCAGATATTTCCGGTTAGCTTGAGATTCACCGGCAAATGCTTCCTTTAAATTATTTATAGTGCTCATAATAATCCAACCTCCATATATTTATTTGATTTATACTCAATGAATATATTTCCATCTAATAATGTTCGTTATACATTAAGGGTATTTCGTTATATTAAAACTGTCCTGCTTTTGTATTAGTCTTTCCTCCTCAAAATATCATTCATCTTAATAAAATAGTGAGACGTATAAGTGATAGTTCGAACCATTATATGCAACGCGTTTATAGGACATCACACCTAATGTTCCTTGGATAAAAAGATAACATCATCCTAAAAAATAAGAAAAAGAAGAAATAAAATAATTTATGCTGATTTGACGGCCATTTCGATGTCATCGGCTTTGACGGTCTTTCTTCCAGCGTGTTTTGCAAGTTCTACGGCTTTTTTGGCTAGCTCTTCGCCATTTTCTTCCAGAGCTTTAGCTAAAGCTTCCTTTGCATCATCGCTTATCCTTTGAGCACCAGCATTTTTTATGATCCTTCCAACTGGAGCAATTGGTAATTCAGCCATAATTTCACCTCCTAATTTAGCTAGAACTCTATAATATTTAAATATATCGGTTTTCATGACATCATGAGCCATGGTAATTACCATGCAAACATGCCAAGTGTGATAGTCAACCTACCAAAACTTTAAAGGTTACATAGTCCCATAGGAATTCTTATGTATAAGACTCCGGACATCGAACCCACCATAGAAGAGATACTAAACAAGTCACTAAAAGAAGTAATTTCCTATAAAGAAGCAACTGAACTTATTAAAACAAAGGGAACAGAATATCAGGCTTTGATTCAGGCAGCAGATTTGCGAAGGCAGGAATTAGTTGGTGATGAAGTAACCTATATCCAAAATTGGAACATAAACTACACCAACATATGTACAGGGATGTGTGGTTTCTGTGCCTTCCGAAAAAACCCAGGACAGGAAGGTGCATACTTCTTGGATGTGGATGAGATAGTCCGGAGGGCAAAAACTGCATGGGATGATGGTGCAATGGAAGTCTGCATACAGGGAGGTCTACATCCTGATGTAGATGCTCATTTTTATGAGAAGATACTAAGGGCAGTTAAAGAGGAAATTCCTGACATTCATATTCATGCTTTTTCTCCCATGGAAATCTACTATGGTGCGACGCAATCTGGCCTGACTTTGAAAGAAACTTTGAAAATGTTAAAAGACGCAGGGTTAGGTTCCATGCCCGGAACTGCTGCTGAAATCTTAAATGATGAAGTTCGTAAGATTATCTGTCCGGGTAAACTCACCACAGCCGAGTGGATTGAAGTGATTGAAACCGCCCACCAGACAGGATTGCCCACCACCTGTACCATGATGTACGGTCATGTGGAAAGTCCTGAGCACCGAGTGGAACACCTGGAAATCCTGCGCAAGATACAGAAAAAGACGGGCGGATTCACCGAGTTCGTTCCCTTAACCTTCATGCACCCCAATGCACCTATCTATCAGGAGGGCATTGCCAGGCCAGGAACCACTGGAACCGAGGATCTGAAGCTCTATGCTGTGGCCCGGTTAATGTTTGGAGACTTATTAAAGAATATCCAGGTTTCATGGGTGAAGCTGGGATTCAAATTCGCCCAAGTATGCCTCACTGCTGGTTGTAATGATATGGGTGGAACACTGGGAGAAGAGAACATCTCCAGATCTGCTGGGGCTCAGCACGGTGTTTACACACCCCCAGAACATTTACAGCACATTATTCAAGATTTAGGGAGAATTCCTGCTGAAAGAGATACTCTTTATAAGAGTATCCGACTGTTGTAATCATTCCGGTTTTACTAAATCCTATATAATTGCTTTGATATAATTAAAGAGTAGAAATAGGGGATTAATATGGGATCAACAGTGGAATTCATTTCAGAAGAAGGTATTTTAAGATTTGATGTGGCTGTGTTAGAGATTTTTGGATTTGGTCATTCTTTTTCAAAACGTATGTATATTCAACATCTAACAAAAACTGGAAAAAATTGTTAAAAGAGATAGAATATTTCTAGAAATGGTAATATGGTTGTTTTCCTACCTTCATCAGACGAAGACAGTCTTAATGAGTTTATTGCTGCTGTTCAAGCAGCAAGTCCAAATCTGGAGTAAAGGGATGATAAAAAACATCATCGAAGTTAAATGAATGAACAAGGATGAACATGGTTTTTTTTTAGCTTTAGATAGTCGTGTGATTGAAATTTTTGGATTCGGACATAAACATTCATCACGAAGAATACACATAGATCACCTGAGGATTTTTAAAATAACCAAAAGAGCTAAGCATAATATATGAAGATAGTATGATTGCCATAGGATATACTGAAGGTTGTGAGAATATGGATGAATTTATAGATTCCCTTATATAGGCTTCGATCGATTGATTCCTTGTTATAGAACTCCTTGTTGAATTTATTCAAATAATTTCAGTATACTCTCTCGATATTATTGATTTTATCAAAATTGGAGTCAAAAGAAACAATTTTTTTGATTTTATTCTGATTCATCAGTTCTACTGAGACAGAATCAGCAAATGAAAGGACATCATCATATTTCAAGTATATTTGTATGGAATTATCACATATTTCCTGATCAGTGTGGATTATTTGAGAGTTATCCATCAAGTAATCGTAGATTAGCTTTCCCTGTTTTCCTCCCCCTAAACTGCCCACCATAGTAACTGATTCTGAAAGAACCAGATCTGAAACTGTTTTATCATTTTCTTCCACCATTGAAGCTAATTTTTAGCTTGAAGATGCCAATGATCATTTTTAAGTGCCAGTGCAATGAAAAAAGAGGAGTCTAAAATAATCTGATAATCATCCCCGTTGTGCTTTCTTTTTAAGTTCCACAGCATCGGTTTTTTTTTAGTATCCACAAAATCCGTGATTTCATCTAAAGACACTTTCTTCCTGAATTTAAGCTCCACTCCCTCTTCTGATGGAAACCATTCAATGAGGTCACCGGGCCCTACCAAGAATTTTTTTCAGATACTGGATTGCACAACAGTTTGAAAACCTTTTGAAATTTTAGTTTTATTAGTCAATGAATCACCCTTGAATTTGTGTTTTTCAAAGAATTAATATTTTTTTAGTATTAATGGAATTTCAATGTTATTGGAGTTGATCTTTTTTCCCTATTTGCAGCTTGAAAATTAACATCCATCATTAATTAACCACCAGTTTATTCTCCTGGTACTTTGGGGCAACATTTTCCATAATCTCCAAACCTTTAACAACCACGCCTATATGGTTAACATCTGATGCGGGTTGTGAGTCTCCGAAGAATATGCAGAAGGCCTTGTCTGGTGGCCAGTAGGATATATCTCCCTTATCTGAGTATGGCGAGGGATTTTCATAATCATGGTCCAGGGGTATGGGGAAGTATATCTCATCATGCCATAACTGTGCTGGACCTTCCAGGGGAGGGTTTCATGGAATGCTTTGGCTGTTTTTTGGTTCCGGTCCTCTAGAAGGGCTGTTAGTTTTCCCTTTTTCACAATTTAAATCTCTATTTTCATCCTTCATCATTCCCCATATCTGATTATCCATAATATCTATTATTATTCCCTCATTTCTTCATTAAATCTCTCATCATAATAATTGAATTAATTAATAATTATTAATCAATTATTCAGTCGAATCACCCTGATCCAAAAGATCTTCCATTATCTGCACACCGGTTGAGGTTCCAATTTTACTGGCACCGGCATCAATCATGGCCAGCGCTGTTTCCAAGTTTCTAATGCCTCCTGCTGCTTTAACACCCATCTCCAGCCCAACAGTATCCCTCATGAGCCGAACATCTTCCACAGTGGCCCCATCCACTCCAAATCCTGTGGATGTTTTCACGTAATGGGCTCCTGCTTCCCGGGCTAGTTGACAAGCTGTTATCTTCTCATCATGGGTTAAGAGGGCTGTTTCCAAGATGACTTTCACCACTCGTCCCTTGGCTGCTCCCACTACTCCAGCTATATCGGCTTGCACCAGTGAGTGGTGGCTGGATTTAAGGGCTCCAATGTTCATAACCATGTCCAGTTCTGATGCACCATTCTCCACAGCCTCTTCAGCCTCGAAGGCTTTGGCCTGGGGTGTTTGCACACCGAAAGGGAAGCCTATAACCACGCAAACTTGTGTATCTGAGTTTTCAAGTAGTTCCCTGGACAGGGCTGCTTGGGTTGGTGTTACACAGACACAACTGAAGTTATAGTCATCTGCTTCTTGGCAGAGAACTTTTATATCTTCATCTGTGGCATCCCGTTGCACGTTGGTGTGATCAATCATTCCTGCCAGTTCCTCAATGGATATTCTCATCAAATCCCTCCGTTTATGTGATTTTCATATTTTTTTTTATAAATCGACTTATTTCAATTTGTGTCTCATAAATCAATGAAATTATTAAACTAATTTTTTAGCCATATATGGTCCCTTACGTTCGTATCCAAACTTCCGATAATAGTTACGGACTCCAATTCCACTAGTGATGAGTATTTCCTTTTTATCATACTCCTGGGTACTGATAGTTTCAGCAGTTTTAATCAATTCTTCTCCGTAACCCTTATGCTGCCACAGTTCATCAGTCCGTTCCCCCAGGGGCATCATAGGGCCATAAACATGCAATTCCCTAATCAGAGCAGTGTTTTGATTTATTTCTGGCCGATGAGCCTTTTCTGAAGGCATTCGCAGCCTTAAAAAGCCAAGAAGAACATCTGATTTAGCATCTTCCATGGAAAGAAATATTTCCTCACCCTCACTGGCACGGTAGTTTTCTCTTTGAAGTGTCACATTCTCCTTATGGGTGTATGTTCCCTGAGCAGCCTGATGTCCCACTTCACGGCAACGTATGCACTGACACTGCACACCTTCCTCTTCAAGTCTTTTGTAAACTAGTTCACCCAAGTTTGACTTTTGCACCCCTGCTTCAATTAATTGGGAAGGAATATCCCGTTGTATGCGCATGGTACGCACCCATTTAGGCAGAATCTTCTTTACATCCGTAATGAGTTTCACTGCCTCTTCTGTAGAGTACGGCTGATATTCTCCTTTTTCCCATAATTCATGGAGTTTTGAACCCTTGGTCACTAAACATGGATAGATCTTCAACATGTCTGGTTGGTAATGTTCATCTGAAAATATTCTCTTAAACATTCGCAAGTCCCTTTCATGGTCAGAAAAAAGACCGGGCATGAGATGCATAGCCACTTTAATCCCGGAATCCTTTAAAAAACGTGTGGCGTTTATTGTATCCTCAACTCGATGTCCCCGTTGCACACGGTGATAGATGAAGTTGTAGATGGTCTGCACACCCAGTTCAACCCGAGTAACCCCCATCTGGAGCATTCGATCCACATCCTCTTTTTTAGAGTAATCTGGACGTGTTTCAAAGGTCATGCCAACACAACGAACACTGGAAGTTTCATTGGCCCTTTGAACATCCGCAAGGTACTGGAATTTATTTGAGATATTTGGGGTAACTCTTTCATCAGCAGAAACTATTTGATGTTCTTTAACTCCAAAATCCACCATGGCTTGGAGACAATGGGTGATAAACCATTCCTGGAAGCATAAAAATCGTGAAGGGAATGTACCGCCCATTATTATGAGTTCCACCTTATCCAGGGGATGACCTATACTTTTCAACTGGTTGAGACGATTGTATACTTGTCGGTATGGATCAAAATCATACATTCTTGCTCTTAATGCAGCTGGTTCTTCTCCAGTATAGCTAGGAGGGGCTAACGTACTTTCAGGACAGTATAAGCATCTTCCATGGGGACATTTGTGTGGAGGGCACATCACAGCCACCACAGCCACTCCGGAGATGGTTCTTGTGGGTTTTTTCTTTAAAATTGGAGTAACTAATTCTTTTTCATCACTAGTTGCAGTCTGCAGTATCTCAGAGTTGCGTGGAAATCTATCTAACCCATATTCACGGCAAACAGTTAATTTGGCTTTTTCCAGATCTTTCCGGTTTTTGATTTTCCCCTTTAATATATCACTTATTATGGATCTTCCTGCTTCTTCCATGGTTTTTCTCCAGGATGCCAGTTTTAGTATACAATAGTTTACTAAATTATTAATTTGTTCCTGACACTATAAATCCAACACTATAAACAAAATAACAGAAAACCCCCCTAAAAAAGATAAAACTTATGTTGTTAAAAAAAATATTCAACTTTCCTAATTTAGATATTGGAGTATCTAAACATAATTTTGGAAGAATAAATGGATATTAATACCCTTAAATTGGACAAAAAAATATATACATCAAAAAATAGATTATATGTAGGTGTTTAAATGAAAGTGAGCGACTTTTTCGGGCGACGAGTTTTGGATAAAAAGGCTAACGAAATAGGTAAAGTAGTGGACTTGGTCATAAAACCAAAAAAAGGAATTATAACCACCATAATCATATCAACCAGTGATTTTGGGCTCACTAGGAAAAATCTGGAGATTAAAATTTCAGACCTACAAGAAGTGGGCGATTATTTGCTATTGAACATTGCCAAGGAAGAATTGGAAGCCAGAAAGGAATCAACTCCAAAAACTGAAAAAGTAAGGCTGGATATTGAAGAATGAAATTATAAGACTACATACCATTAAAAAACCAATAAATATTTTTTAATCTATTTTCAACAATCGTGAAAAGATGGGGGTGAAAAATGTGGAAGCAGCTAAACGGAATGAAGAACTCTCGATTGGTGTTCATGTAAGATACAATGGAACTGGCAGTGCTGGTGAAGTTTTAGCCCTTCGCAGTGATGATGATGGTATCTGGGCTAAGGTGGATACTACTCAGCTTTGGTACAACAGCCGTTACTTGGAACTACTGGATGAAGGTGAATACCGAAAGATCAAAGACAGGGAATCAAAGAAAAAAACCAAAAAACTCGATGAAGACGCTGATGAAAGAGAACTCACCAAGAAAAAGATTGATTCTCTTAAAGAAGATCTTGAAGGTGTGGATATGAGCACGGAAATGTGTGATGGTGGAGGTTAAAACTCTCCATCTAAGAATCTTTTTTATTCTTTATTAGTGAATCTAACTACAGATATGATTTATTTTTTCAAATTATTCAGGCACTGTTCATATAAATTTTCTGCTGCTGATTTATCAATTTTTAGCTCACTTAAAACATTGACACTGTAACTATCATTCGATGGAGAATGCACTGGGTCGCAGATCACTGGTTCTGTTAGCACTTTATAAAATAGATAGATGATTGCTAAAGAAATAATGCCGGAGATAATGGCTATTGTGATTTTTATGTTTTCGTTCTGGATTGAAGTGTCAATAACACATCCAAGAAGATAAATAAAAACCAGTCCTATTACCAGGAAAAAGGAAATGTTAGTTAAAAAGGGCAAAAGATCAATAAGGTCGAAAACAGAATAATAATTGTAATCGTAGTAAATGTAGTCATGGACAAATAAGAGAATGATTGAACTGATTAAGGGGATGACTAATATAATGAAAAAGATTAGTTTGAATTTGTTGGGATATAGAACTTCTTTTAGATCAACCATAACTACAATATTGTCTGTTCTATTATTAAATTATTTTTCTTTAAAACCGACATGGAATGAGCTAAATCCTGAAAATTTTCTCAAGGATGGGGGAATTTTGTAAGTAGTCGCCCATTCCCTGTTGGTGGAACTTTTTCCCCACCAATTGTAATCTCCACATTTTTTCAGTTAATTTATCTACCTTTTTAGAACTTTCACTGTAAAATTTGTTCATTTCTTGAGATAAATGATCTATTTCATCATTTAATTCATTTTCAAGCACCATACTATAAATACCAAGTAAATAATTCAGCGTATGTTCATTGCAATTCTGGATAATGCGTGTTGATTCTTTTTTCAATTTGCGTGTTTTTTGTCCTGGATAAAAGCGTTGGATTAGCTCTGAACGATAGGATAGGGCAATCAGTTTATGGGATAGTTCAGGGTATATTGAATTTTTCTGATAAAATGTGAGGGCATTAATACGGAACATCTTTTCTGTGGCTTCATCTTGGATCTGATAGTCCCAGTGAGGCCAATTGCCCTTTAAAAGTCCTTTATGCTTAACCAACTTTTCTAAGGGTGAACCAGCCACAATTTCGGCCCTGCCAAAATCAAAAGCCAAGTCTTTGTGTTTGTTCATGAAGTAGATGTTTTTATTTATCTCTTTGAGGGTGGCTTTGGGATGGAACATTAATAAATTGAAGGTCACGCTCATGTTTAACTTTTCAAGGAGTTTAAGGGAGTAATTGATATCATCTACATTGGAAGCACGTGTCAGGGATTTTAATCCACTGTTACTTGCATTTTCCACTCCTAGAAACACTCCCACTGTGCCTAATTCTTCTAAAACTGCAAGGATTTCTTCATTGATACTATCTGGTCTGGTTTTGATGAGGAGAGCTATATCTTCTAAGTCTATATTTTCATTTATTAAAGACTTTTTTAATGAGTTCAAACGGTGATAAGAATTTTTGGTGGAGGGTAGCAGAAAATTGTCATCATGAAACTGGAATAATCGCACATTCTTTTTGTAAAGTTCTGCCATTTCTCGGGCAACGTTTTCTGGTGATCTCAAGGCATAGGGAGGGCCTGTTTTTGATTTATGAAATGCGCCTATGCAGCAGTAAATGCAACGTGAATGGAAACATCCTCTACTACTAACTAATGTGCTGAACTTTTCTCCTAATCTAATTAGGGGATTTGCATCCCTTAATGGGAATGGAAGTTTATTTAGATCCGGAAATTGACTATTTACGGGATTTTCCTTGAGAGTACCATTAAAGGATTTATAAACCAGATTAGGAACATATTTCAAGTCTTTTTGATTTATTATCGCATCAATTAGCTTTGAAATAGCTGTTTCTCCTTCAAAACGAATCACTGAGTTTATAGTATCGTATTGGAGTATTTTTTCATATTCAAAGCTGGGAAAATGCCCGCCTACTGTCACATGAACGTCTGGGTTGATTTGTTTTATTTTCTGTATGAGATTGAGGAACATGAAGAACAGGGACTGGAAAGCTATGGAAACAGCTACCATATCTGGTTTGAATGATTCCACTTCATCCAATACATTTTTATACATTTGATAATTTGAACACCCGACAATTTTCACTTGATTTTTGTTTCTTCTTAATTGTGCACCTAAGTAGCGGATGGCCAAGTTTTCCTCATCTTCGGCCCCAACCAGAAGGATTTTTCCATTTTTTTCATTCTTCATATGATCAAATTCATTTTTATTTGGTAAAATTCTACAAGTGTAATTATCCAGTTAAAAGAGAATTTTTTTCACATTATTTCTATTTTTTTAATCTACGATATTATTTATTTAACCATTTGAGTTTATTGAAAATCACATGGTTTTTAATATTATGCATTTTTTATATACACATATCATACTAACGCTATAACACTATTAGCTTGAGGATATCTATTTTTATACATATATTAATGACAATAGGGTGTACTATGATAATTTTGGTTTTTTGTTTAAGGACATTAACCAGACATTATTTACTATTTTTATTTTTCTTGGAAATTTTTATATAACATTATGATACACTAATAATAATTAACCGACGGTCGGTTTGTTGGAGGGTTTTATGGTACCAAGAAAATCACGAGAAAAGCGGATAAATGAGATAACCGAAGCAGCAATTGATGTTTTCCTTAAAAATGGGTACGAAAATACGACAATGGAGGCTATTGCCCGTAAAGCAGGAATAAGTAAGGGTGGATTATACCATTACTTTCCAAGCAAAGACACAATCTTGATCCAAGCCAACGAAAAAATCAGTTCAAAAGTCGAAAAAATAATTGACACTGCTTTAGAGTCCTCGTCTGTTAAGAAAGGAATTTTGTGTTATATTGAAAATTACCTACGTTACTGGATGGGTCATCCCAGAGAAACTTCATTCTTATTTCTTTCCATGTCTAAACTACTAGAAAATCCTGATCTTTTAAAATATTATAAGCAGTACACCGCTGATTATATCATCTTTTTTGAGGATGCATTCAATATGGGAATAAAAATGGGCGAATTCAAACCCCACAATTCCAAAATCAGCGCTGTGACCCTTATGGCAGCTCTGGATGGGGTTTTAGGGTACATGTTTTTTGATGAAGATTTAGTGCTGGAAGAAGTAATGCAATATTTTGAGGAAAAATTCATCAAATCAATAGAAATCTAATTCAGCAATTTTTAAGGAGTTTAATTATAAAGTTCTAAAAAAGCTTGTGGATGGTGGATATGGTAAATCAAAACAGAAAAATAGGAAAACAAAAATATTAACGTAATTTTTAGTTTCATCCTACCCATACTACCTTTCACAATTTCCGATTATTAGGGGGTAGAAAGTGTGCCGATGCCTGCCTATAATGGAATTGTCAAATATTATTAAACAATCATAAAGCAAGTGGTAAAGATGCAAATTGAAAAAGTGGAATTCTACTATTTTTCTGGAACTGGGAATACTATTATTTTAGTGGAGAAGATGGTAGAAACCTTTAAAAAATATGGAGTTCAGGTTCAACTTCGCCCCATAGAGAAATCCGACCCTGAAACTATTAACCTTCAACACACTTTGGGGTTAGCATTCCCAGTGGCAGGATTATCCACTTACCCATTGGTATGGGAATTTATTGAATCCCTTCCGATAACTGATGGAACTCCAGTATTTATGTTGGATACTCTTGCAGGATATTCCGGTGGAATTGTGGGACCTCTTCATAATAAACTGAAAAAAAAGGGATATGAACCAATAGGTGCTTGTGAAATCATAATGCCATTGAATATTTTTTTCATTCAAAGTGATGAGACCAGAAGCAAATTAATAGAAGAAGGACTTAAAAAAGCCGATAAATATGCCAAGGCAATAATTAATGATGAGGCAAATTGGGGATCTTTCCCAGTACTACCTACTTTTCTATGTAATATGAGTCGTTTTTTAATGCGTTCATGGGAGTGGAAATCCCAGCAAAAATTGTTGGGATTTCAAGTGAAAAAATCTAAATGCAACCAGTGTGGGATATGCTCCCAAATATGTCCATTAAACAATATTGAAATGAAAGAATACCCAATATACAAGTGTAAATGTCAATTCTGTATGCGTTGTGTTTCTTTATGCCCACAAAAAGCCATAAATTGCAAGGTAACTTATAAAGGTAAAACCCACCAAGCAGTTACAGCCAAAAAATTCATAACACCTGATAAGTCCTCAATCAAGGATGAAATCAAGGCAAAACCGTAAACAATATTCAAATAATGTGATATCAGTTGATACATGAGATCGTGCTTGTAATTTAGGAGTAAAAACGATAAGCATCATTATCCATTAAATTTTGATTATTTGAGTTTTTTTTAGTATAGACAGAGAATTCTAACCAAACTAAATGGTTAAGGGAAAATGTATGGAGTAGTCAACGATAAAGAAATAATACGTAAATTTAATTTGGGTTAAATTTATATTCTTAGGTTAAGGAGTGATTGAAATGAGTCTGAACTTCGAAACCTTGAATAGCGGCAAGATTGTATTTATGGCTGATGATATCAATATTAATGATTTAAAATGGAATGAAACTGCTTTTGAAGGAGTTTATCTGAAACATCTTGTGAAAGCCAATTCAACCGATAACACCTTAAGTTGTCATTTAGTAAAAATTAAGGCAGGATGTCAAATTGGTGAACATTTCCATGAAGGAAAATTAGAGTTACATGAAGTTTTAGAAGGTCAGGGGAAAGCTTTTCTCAATGGAAAAGAGATTGAATATGAATCCGGAGTTTCTGTGGTTATACCTGCAGACATTAAGCACAGTGTAATTGCGGGCAATGAAGATCTCTATTTACTAGCAAAATTCGCGCCTGCTCTTTTATAAAAAGTCATTACTATTAATAATCCATATTTACAAAATAAAAAAAGAGGGAGAATAATAAAAAGAGGGAGAATATTGTCAAAATATGATTTAAATAAGAAAAATGTTGATGTTGGAGTTCTGGCTAACAAAGCTGTAAATGATAAAAAATTATTCCAAGAACTGTTGAGAGGAGTTCAGTCAAAGGATAATAATACCAGGTTTAACAGCTTCCAATCTCTGCAAATCATTGCTGAAGACAATCCCCACTTTTTATATTCTGAGTGGGATTACTTCCAGGAGATGCTTTTCAGTAAAAATAACTTCCATAAGTATATTGCAATCTATATTCTGGCCAGTTTAACAAGTGTCGATGTGAATAATAGGTTCGAAGAGATTTTTGATGAGTATTATGGAATATTGGGTGGAGATAAAGCTATGACTGCATCTCATGTGGCCTTAAATTCAGGTGTGATCATCCGGAACAAACCGGAGCTAGAATCCAAAATTATTGACATACTCATGAGTATTGATGATATTCACCAGGGTAAGCAGAAGGAACTCATCAAAGCATATGCTATTGAGGCACTTATGAAGATCTATCATGAAGTTGATGATCCGCGAAAGATCGAAGAGTTTGTTCGAACCCAGTTGGAAAGTGAAAGTTCCAAGACCCGGAGCATGGCGCAATGTTTTTTGGACAGGTGTGATTAGATAAATTAATATACTAGAAACCCCTCAAATAGAATTAGGGGGTAATATGGTTAAAAAAATTGTTTCACATAAATATCCGAAGAGAATCAGCAAATTCAAGAAAGTGGTGAATGAAGTCTGGTCAAATACTGACAAGCAAAAACACTCACAGCGGATTTTTTTATCGAAATACTCATCCAATAATAATGAATCAAATTTATGGTTAACTAAAGACCCAGAAAGATGGGAAAAATTTCAGAAAGATTTTCAGATGGAATTTGAAGGCAAAATCCAACTTATGGATAAAATCCGAGACAAGAAAAAGGAAAATGAAACATTTTATTTGTTACAAGCTGGTTATTTTTTTTAAATAATGTTTTTGAGGTTTATTTATATATTTATGGTGCTTAGGTAAGTGTTCACTCAAAAAGAGTGATTTTTCACGAAAAAATGTTTGTTTTTTATTAATTGTGTAGCAAATATTTATCCATTTTATATAACTAGTCTTAATAAAATATATAAAAAAAGTATTACTTTTTACCTAGTCCATTCATGATCATTCTGCGTATGATATATGATCGTGATCTGTCCTCTTTTTTGGCAATACGATCTATTTTTTCAATATATTCCGGTTCCAGTCTAATGTAAACGCTCTTCTTTTTTGTCATGTATATTATTACGATTCATTACAAGTATATACTTTACTGATTTATTTAGTATTTCTATTAAGAGATTCCATTCACGCTAAAAATTATTAACAAAGTTAGATAGTTCTATTATTCAATGTCTAAGATTAGTTTTTCAGATATTAGGTTGCTACTTAGAAAATTCAGATTTAACAGTTGGCTTGTCTTAGATAAGATCTATAGGAAATTATCTCCCATGGTTAGATTGGTTGATAAATTGTTCATTCAAGGTGATGATATGTAGGTACTACCCTTGGATGCTGCCATCAAAACCCAACATTAAGCAAATGTCCAAGAACTTGAAGTAAATTAAAGTATCCTAATTAAAAATGAAAATACAGTACTCTTCAGTCAAGTATTAGGAGGGATTATCTAATAGTCAAAATATCATTTCATAATGGATTCTTGATATATACCTCACTTCCAATAACTGCCAAGATTACCCCCACGATACAGGATCTTTGTTTTTAGGTATAGGATCAAAAAAAATTTCCAATACAAAGTGGAGACCAGTCACAGCCAGAGAGGCCATGCCCCATATCCAAAAGTGCCGTGATGAGATTTGGTGTCTATTATGGCAGAAACAAGATCGACAGTGTATGTTAAATAACGGACCAAAAAAGGATATTTTGTCAATATGTTACGGTTATCAGTGGAGTGGGTGTGGAAAATGACGCTCAACCTACTTCATATACCTGGGGGATTGTTCCTAATCAAAGCTTTATAAAAGGAAAACAATTCCTCACAAATTGGGTGATGTTTTTACATATCCACACTTTCATCTTGCACTGCAACACAAAATCGACACAGTGCACTGGGTGTGTCCTTCTGTTTATCTTTTACAGGGCACAAATAGACACCGTTAACCAGTTGCAGTGTGAAACCACCGGGAAATCTGGTTCCCACAGGATGGATTGATTCTTCCCTGACAAATGTAGTGTAAGTGGCAACTACACAAGCTATGCGATGGAAACATTCTTCATCACTGCTATTGGATTTTTGAGCCAGTTGATTCTGAATTTCCAGAAATTCAGAAAGAGTATCCGGATCTACTTCTCCAGTATATATAGTTCCATCATCTTTTATATCCTTAATACGGGCAAAAAAAGCTTTGGTGAATCTGGCTATATAATCTTCGCGTTCTGTTCGTGGCATGAATTTGGCATCATCTCTAATGAAATTGGAGGCCTTCATAATATCCTGGATATGAATGGATCTTGCCTCATTTTTCAAAACTTTCAGAAGATCATTTCTGGATATTTTCTGGTCAAAATCCATTTCAGTCAGCTTTATGGCCATTAACTATTCTCCACATTATTAATCTGGATAGATTTTTTTTTAATCTACTTCCTAATTTAATTTTATTTTATTACAAATGATAAGACACCTAAAAAATAATTACATATCTGGTTCTTGTTCGGCAATGCAGAAGCCACAAACTGCCAGTGGATTATTCTCATTATTTGCTTTAACTGGGCAATAATAAATTTTTCCATTTTTACGAACAGTTAAACCCCCTGGAAAAGGGGTACCTTCTGGATGGACTGGTTCATCCATAACAAATGTAGTATAGAGAGATAATATCATGTAGGGTTTAAATGATGGATTACCCTTACCAAATTCTTCTTCCATTAACTTTTCCTGTTGTTCTAGAAGAATTATTGCTTCTTCCAGTTTTTCATTATTAACAAAACCTTCATAAGTGGTTTTATCATTTTTAACATCCCTATAACCCTTTAAAAAACCTTCAACATACATTTTAATATATTCTTCCTTAAATTTGGGATGAACATGTTCCATACTTTTTCTAAGGAAGCTGCACGTTTTAATAAAATCATTCATATGTATCTGTTGTGCTTCTTCTTTAAGGAGGGCAATAAGATCCATTTTACTTATTTTTCCTTCAAAGTCCAAATCTTTAACAAGCATGTTTTCAACTTTTTTTAAACTTTCTGACTTTTCACCTAATATTTGCAGTTTAAGTTGACTAAAAAATATCAAAACCTATTTATAATATATTCAATCAACAGTATGGTATTTTTTTAGTATATTTTCGGCTGTTTTAGGCCCGATACCCTCAATACGCAGTAATTCAGCACGTGATGCATAACGCAAATCAGTTCCAAAGGCATCGACTAGTGCTCTGGCCCTTTTACGGCCTAACCGTTTAACACTAACTACCAGGGGTAGAAGTTCCTCTTTCACACCATAGTATAGGCGTGCGGCCAATGTTTCCATGGAATCTAGTCCGCTATAAACTCCCAGAATCTGGCAGATCTCACGGTGGAACTTCACAAGAAGGGAAGCATCATAAGCAGCCCTCCGGGTGGATGCTGCATAGACATTGAAGGCATTTTCAATCTCATATTCGCTTCTTTCATCCATCCACTCCAGCATTGTGGCGGCAGTGGCCTCCTGATTACCAATGTCAACAACAAACAAACCAGCATTGTTGAGACGTTCTCGGATAGGGTCTCTGGTTTTCCGGCCTTTTAAGGAGAGTGGTATAATGTCAGGAGTGCGACAGATTTCATACACTAAACGGGACATATCAGTATTGGCATCGGAACGTGCAAATTCTTTCAGACGAACAGCAGTCTCTACTGCATAGTTACTCTTGGCTACTAACATGCCAAAAGTTGTTGCCTTCAATCCTCCAGGAACAGCTTGGATCATGCCATTTTCAATTAAAAAATCCAAAGCTTCTTTAATTTGAAATTGGAGGGTGTCTGAGGCAAATAAGGATGAGTATTCAGAGTGAGTTATCTGGAAGCCAGAGAAGGTGTCATTGAAAAAATCCATTAATTCTTCAGGATTTTTAGCCATACCAGATGCTACTTGCGAGATGATCTGCCGGAAAACAGCGTCCCTATTTTCCAAA
Source organism: Methanobacterium sp. (assembly GCA_012838205.1). NCBI lineage: Archaea > Methanobacteriati > Methanobacteriota > Methanobacteria > Methanobacteriales > Methanobacteriaceae > Methanobacterium > Methanobacterium sp. Next base: position 84,781 of record DUPR01000024.1, on the reverse strand, counting down.
AGACGGGAGTTTGTTGCTTCAATTTCCCCATAAACATACTGGTGTTGTAATTGTTCTGCTTCAGGCAGAGTTTTGGCAATAAGATATGAAAAACCCTCTTCATCATATCCAGGACGTCCAGCACGCCCAGACATCTGCAGATAATCAAATACTGGTATGGGTTGAGGGCCTTGACTGGTCCAACGGGTGTAATCCCTGATAACAACGTTTTTTGATGGTAAGTTAACTCCGTACATTAAGCTGGGGGTGGCAGTTATCATCAGCAGATTCCCAGCACGGAACTCTTCTTCTATTATCTCTTTTTGCCGGTCAAACAATCCTGCATGGTGGAAGGCCATACCATTCTGAGCACATTCTGCTAGTTTGTGACATACTTCTGTGGGTAGTGAGCCTCTTCTCCTAGGAACATCCAGTATCTTCTCAGCCACAGTTTCAAATGCCTTTTTTTTATCACTAGGTAAGTTTCTTTTAATTTTTCCTGCTAAATAGTTGGCCAGAGATTCAGTGAAGCGACGGGTGGAGACAAAAACCAGGGCTTGACTGGATTCATCCACAGACTCTTTGAGGATATTTAGAATAACATCGTTTTTGTTTTTGGTTCCGTATTCCTCTGCATTAAGAATATCTTTAAAAAGTGGAACTGGACGGTAATCATGCTCCACCACTTGGGCAGTTAGCCAGGTAGATAATTCTTCCATGTTCTGGAGGGTGGCAGATAATGCAATAATCCGCATACCTTCATTTAACATGCGGGAACGTGTTATGGCACATTCGATGGTAGGGCCACGACTGTACTCTCCGATCATGTGAAATTCATCCACAATTAGTAAATCCACTTCTGATAACGTGTTCCAAGAGAAACGGGTCAAGGCATCGTATGATTCGAAGACCATCACTGCCAGATCAGATGAAGAAGGATGTTTACCCACTTTTATGCCATGTTCCTCGAATTTTTTGAATTCCTTCACTTTTTCATTCTGTATAGATAGGAGTGGAACTGCATAAACCACTTTACCTCCATCAAGTATGGTGCGCAGTGCAGCCATCACTCCCAGAAGGGTTTTTCCACTGGCGGTAGGAATGGCAATGATATAATTTTCTGGATTATCCAGTAAACCAGCATCAAGCACAGCTTTCTGGGCGGGGTTCACATCCTGGATCTGAGGATAAGAATCCCTTATTATTTCCCTGATTGGGGAATCCAAGGATTCAAGACTCATCTATTCATTATTCCCCCTTTTCCTTTTTTATTACTTCAATATCTGAGATTCTGGTTGAGGGGTACTGGCCATTTTCATCTTTTTCTACACTTTTGACCATATCCCAAATGGTTAATAAGGCAGCACTAACTCCGGTAATAGCTTCCATTTCTACTCCAGTCTTACCATTACTTTTTACCTCTACTGCAACTTGGACATGTTCTTTTGTCATTTCAAATTCAATCTCCACTCCAGTAATTGGGATGGAATGGCATAATGGTATGATTTGGGGAGTTGATTTCACAGCTTGAATGGCTGCAATCTGTGCAGTGACCAAGACGTTGCCTTTTTTTAATTCTCCCTGTTCAATAAGCTTAATAGTATCTTTTTGGAGTTTTATACGGCCCCTGGCAATTGCAGTTCGCCTAAGGTCAGGTTTATCTCCCACCTCTACCATGTGTACCCCATTTTCTGTGAGGTGGGTTAATTTCTTCTCATCCATTTTCATCTCTCCATCTAAATAAAAAACTTTCAATCTGTAAATGAATAATTGTATTGTAAGAGTATGGGAAGTAATATTATATTGATTAGTTAATAGTGATTTTGGATTAGAAAAATTGTATGAAAAAATTTATGATAGTTTAAGAAGAGTACACCAATCAATAAATTTGAATTACGATATTTAATAAGGTATATCTAGTTTATTATAATTCATTGAATGTTTTCGTGCAGCTATTGACATAACATCCCTTAATTCTCTATTTTCTAATATTGTATCCATAGCCATGGCCATTTCAGCTGGTTTTGAGGGTTCAACCATTAAACCTACACTTTCATCCATCACCTCTTTGATCCCACCAGCATTGGTGGCAACCACAGGCAAACCCGATGCCAAGGCTTCCAGTAAAGTTATTGGAAATCCTTCTGACACACTTGGCAGGACAAATAAGTCTGCAAATGGCATAATTTTATCTACATCCCTTCTTGCACCAACAAAAAGAACATCTCCAATTGCCTCATCCTCCACTTTTTTCTCCAGTTCATGGCGCAGTGGACCATCACCAACAATCAACAACTCAGAATCACATTTCATAAGCTTTTTTGCTTCTAAGAGGTATTTAACTCCCTTCTGGAAGACCAGATTACCCACAAATAATATAACTGGTTTATCATGGTTCAGTTGGATGTCAGATGGAAGATCTTTATTTTGAGGGTTGAATTTCACTGTATTAACGGCATTGGCTGTTACATGCACTTTTTTTGAATCAACACCCATTTCAAGGGCCTTGTATTTCAGTGTATTATTTACCACTATAACGTAATCCGTATTTTTAAGAACAAATTTAATTAAAGGCCGCAGGATTGGTTTATCAGCTTGTATAAGCAGATCTGAGCCATGAGCTGTCACTGCAGTTTTTTTTCCTGTAACTTTTCCCACAACTACTCCAATGAGTCCAGGTGGCAATAGGAAATGTGCATGTATAATATCGATGTTGTAATGGTGAACCATTCTAATTAACTTAAATGTTGATGATATCAGGAAAAAAAGACCCCTTAACCCTTTAATATTGGGTGCGAAGGAAGTTTTAACTTTTATGCCATCTAAATCTTTAACATCAGGATGGGGATATGTTAACACATAAACTTCATCTCCCCTTTTTTGGAGTTCCTGTGAGAGAAGATAGGTATGGGATGAAACACCTCCAATATGTGGTGGATATTGTCCTAATAGGCCCACGTGCATGATTTCACCATATTTGTCATATGTAACAGACTATTTTACTCTAAAAATATTTATTTCTAGCTTAAATATTATTCGAATTTTTATTCCCTATTTTTCGGGGTTGGTATTTTTTTGGACCAGTTCAACAGTGTAGTTGCTGTTGAGGATTGTTCCATCCATTTTAAGAATAATTACTTCTGGTTTTAGATTAAACCTTTCCTGGCAATGTTTCACAATCGATTGGGCTATGGAGTTAAAGACAGCTTCAGTCAAGTTTTTTGCCTCTAAAACTTCTATCATATCTTCAGTGGTGTTAGAATTAAATATATTCTTCATAATTTTGTTATCCCCACCAACCAATCCTGTGTGTGCAGTTATTACTTCTCTTCGACCGTCTGCCAAGCGATGTTCAGTTTGGAAGATTCCTCCAGCAATTTTCACAAGTTTACCTGCGTGTCCTAGAATTATTAAATTGGATAATCCACTTTTTTGAGCTTCACCCAGCATATAACCCACAAAATTTCCCATCTGGATAATCTGGTCGTCATCAACATCTAGTAATTGGTGGGCCATCTTTTCTCCAATATTACCTGGCACAAAAACCAGTTCATGGTAACCTTCTGCCAATGCCACATCTAACTGGCATTTTTTGGCTTTCTGGAAACTCTTTGAGTTCATGGAACGAGCAATACCAGTTGTTCCCAGTATGGAAATCCCATCTACAATGCCTAAACGGGGATTCATAGTTTTTTTAGCTATTTTTTGGCCTTCGGGAACTTCAATCAGCACATCTGCTCCTTTACTTGCAGGTAAAACCTTTTCAAGATTGGATTGGATCATTTCACGGGGCACAGGGTTTATAGCTGCCTCCCCTGGGGGAACTTGTAATCCTGGTTTAGTTACCCTACCTACTCCTTCACCACCTTTAATAACAATGCCGGGTTCATCTTTTAAACTGACCTTGGCTTGCACTTCAAGGTTTATGGTGACATCAGGGTCATGGTAAGGCATTTTAACCACAGAAGCCCTTCCAGAATAATCGTTAAGTTTACAAGAACTTTTCACTGCAATATTGAGAATTCCCAGTGGTGTTTTAATATCCACCGTGGAAACTTGTTCTCCTTTTATGGCTAGCATTGCTGCTAAGGCTGCTGCAGTTGCTGCACTTCCAGTGGTGATTCCGTTATCATCACTTTCAGGGGAAAAAGAGATATTAGGGGTGGAAGAAGTATTTCTTTCAACAATTTTGGCCTGAACAGTTTTAGAATTAGTATGAATGGTATTTTTTTCTTGAAGGAAATTATCTTCTTCCATGGTTCCTATAAATTTTTATATTAGTTTGTGTTGTCTTTTTTTTCTTCTTCTTCAATTGCTTTAACCAGTTCTTCTTTAGCAGGAGCACCTACAAAATGTACAACTCCATTTAAAGCAATGGCTGGAACTGCCATTAGATTATATTCTATAGCTTTTTCTCGGTCTACCATTATGTTGATCTTTTCAACTTCCAGGGTGCCAGGCATGTCTTTTTCAACTTCGTTTACAACTTCAATAGCCATGGGGCAGTAAGGACAGGATGGAGATGTGAATACTTCTACTTTAACAACCATATTTTCACCTCATTTTTTGAATTTCTCTGTTTGTGATTTGCTTTTTTGATTTTATTGAAATCTGGTAATATTAATTTACCTAATTTATAAACTATAAATACATCATTATTAATTTTTTGGGGGAATATATCTTTTTTTTGAAAAATTTATGGTACAGATATACCAGTTTCAGTGCATACTGTAGTCTACAGAACTATCTACCGAGCCCTGATTTAGTAAACTTCCAATACCTTTCCCCAGAGAATAGGCAAAATTACTAGAAAAGCTGGTAAAAAGGTCTGACATGCTTTTACTGGGTGTGATAGTTACTACTTTGTAATCTCCTTTAATACCACCAAGTTTAGCAGCTGATTCTATGGCATCATTTCGGTCTCCAGTTTCATCAATTAGTTTCAACTTTTTTGCTTGGGTTCCTGTGTATATCTTTCCTTCGGCGATTTTCCGTACATAATTAATATCCAGTTTACGATTTTCAGCCACCATTTTTATGAAGTATTCATAGTTTTCATCTACCATTCCCTGTAACATTTTAGTTTCTTCTGGTTTTAAATCACGGTACGAGGCGCCCATGTCTTTGTATTTTCCTGCTTTAATTGAATATTGGTTTACTCCAATCTTCTGATAAAGATCCGATAGGTCAGTGAGGCTTAGGATTACTCCAATACTCCCTACAATAGACGATGGGCTCGCATATATTTTATCTGCGGGTGAAGCGGCTAAATAAGCTCCTGAAGTACCACTGTCACTTATCCATACTACAACTGGTTTTTTTGAGTTATTCACAGCATTCATAATCTCTTCACTAGCTACTGGTGATCCACCTGGGCTGTTAATATCCAAAACAATAGCACTCACAGAGCTATCTTTTTCAGCTTGCGTAATTCCGTCAGTGACAGATTGGGGAGATACTACTGATCCTCCTAGCATATTGGGTTGCGAATAAGTAATTTCGCCTTGCACTGGTATGATTGCCACGGTATTTCCGAATCCCCCACTAACACCACTTCCTATTATTAACAAAACAGCAAAAAAAGACAAAATGACAATGAAGGCCCCTCCGCCTATAATTGCTAATAACAACTTGTTATTTTTCTTCATGATATTAACCCTAATTTTGCTTAAAGATTATATAGAAACTCTTATCCCAAATAAATTATTTCTATCGATGTATTTATTAGTGTTTTTCTTTCTATGTATAATAAAATAAAACATAAACCTCAAGGAGTTAAACTCTAAGGTGATTATTTGAATGTAACTGTTCGATCCCCAGGATCAGCCACAGTAATTAATGCCATATCAACTGGTTGCGGATCAGCATTTGGTATAGGGTTATATGTGGATGTTCAAGCCCGTTTAAAGCCATCAAAAACAATTTTAAAGGCTGCTGATGGTGTAGATACAACATTAATGGATATATGTGTCCGGAAGGTTCTGGAAAAATTCAAGATCACCACTGGAATCATGGTCAAAACTAGTTCAACACTGCCAGTTGCTTCTGGACTTTCCAGTAGTAGCGCCACATCAAATGCTGTGGTAATGGCCACCTACCGTGCACTGGTTGAAAATGGGTTAGTGTCTGAAGATTCTTTATCTGATTATGATTTAATTAACTTGGCAATCGATGCTTCTTTGGAAGCAGGGGTTACGATTACCGGAGCTTTTGATGATGCTAGTGCTTCATTTTTTGGTGGTCTGACTATAACCCACAATCCTCGCAGGGAGATCCTCTACAATCGCCCCATGGAGGAGCAAAGTATATTAATATACATGCCTAATAAAAAGTCACCTACTGCCCAATCTGATGTGCCAAGGATGAAACTCCTGGCTCCCTGGGTAAAACTCGCATTCCAAGAAGCGCTAAAAGGTAATATATATTACGCTTTGACACTTAATGGGATATTATATTGCGCGACTCTCAATTTCGATGCAAATATTGCTCTGGATGCTTTGGATTCTGGCGCATTAGCAGCTGGACTTTCAGGCACAGGCCCTTCATTTGTAGCTATTGTTCCAGACGATGCCCTTGACCGTGTTCAGGAAACATGGAGTTCGTACCCTGGAAGAGTTATATTAACCAGTGTTGAAAATATGGGAACACGGGTGGTTGACCATGGATAGGGCAGAAGCGTTTTCTATGCTTGAAAGCTCTCGGAAAAGGATAGATGAACTGGACGAGGATATAATACGGCTCATCAAAGAACGGACTTCCCTGGCAAGCAATATTGCTCAGGCTAAACTGGTTCTGGGAATGGATATTCATGATCCAGAAAGGGAAGAAGATATCCGCCAAAAAATCCGAGAAATAGCTAACCAAGAAGAAATAAATAAAGACAGTCTCTCCCAGATCATTATGATATTAGTGGAATTGAGCAAAGAAGAACAAGAGAAAATCTTAAGGAGGTAGAGTCATGGGAAATATTAGAACATCATTTGTTAAAAGAACAGCCAAAGAGCTGATTGAAACTTATCCAGGTAAATTCACAACAGATTTTGAAGAAAACAAGAAATTAGTGCAGGAATTCTCCACTGTAAGTACTAAACATTTAAGAAACAAAATTGCCGGTTATGTAACCCGATTGGTTAAAAATAACTACTTCTAAGGTTGGTTGCTATGGGTATTTTAGTGGCCAAGTTTGGAGGAACTTCCCTTGCTGATGGGAAACGGATCAAAAAAGCAGCCCGAGCAGTAGTTAAAGAGTACATGCAGGGCAAGAAGGTGGTAGTGGTGGTATCAGCTATCAATAAAACCACTGATGACATCCTAGAAATTGTGGGTAAATCCATTGGAGAATCCATAACTGAAAAGCAAATGGCAGATATTCTATCCATGGGGGAAATTACCAGCGTAAGGGTGTTTTCATCTACTATTGAATCATTAGGTGTTAAATCAGAATATATAGATCCTCACATGGAAAGTTGGCCAATTATAACTGACAGCAACTATTTAAATGCCAAAGTTGACTTTGCAGAAACCGAAATCAAATCCCGAGAAATTTTAAAACTTCTGGATCAGGGAGTGATTCCTGTTCTTTGTGGTTTCCTGGGAAAAGACATGGAAGGTAACATCACCACCCTGGGAAGGGGTGGGAGCGACATCACAGCCTTTTTAATGGGTCACTGCCTCCAAGCTGAAGAGGTGATAATTGTTACCGATGTCGGCGGGGTGATGTCTACTGATCCCAATAAATTAGAGGCTGCCCGGAAACTGGAAAAAATCAGTGTTGAAGAAATGCGGGATTTAGCAACCCATGGAGCTCAAGTACTACACCCTTATGCCTTGCGTTATAAAGATCCCAAAATAAATGCTAAAATAATAGGATTTGAACAGGGGGATTTATCAGCACCTGGAACCGAGATAATGGGACCATCAAAGGATAAAATGTTGCGTTCAACCACCCTAAACAATGAACCCATCTCTGTAATCGCGGTGGTAGGTGAGGAGCTTCTCACTAAAGTGGGGGTACTGGCCGAACTCACACAAACCCTAAAAAACAACAATTTTAATATATATGGCATATCCACAGGTCAAAATTCAATAACCCTTTTTATTGATAAATCAGTGGCTGAAGAAGCCCATAAAATACTCCACGATGTGGTGGTGAAGAACCAGGATATGAGTTCCCTGTCCCTGGGTCGGGAGATTGCAATGATCAGTGTTAACAGCCAGGACTTCATAGACACCCCTGGAATTATCACTAAAATCACCGAACCTTTACGTCAAAATAAGATTAATATAGTAGAAATCTCATCAAGTCAGACCTCAGTTGTTATATTTGTGGAATGGAATGATGGGAAGAGAGCTTATGAATTGGTAAGGAGAGTCTTGGAATGAAATTGGAAGGTACCACAGTTGCAATGGTAACCCCCTTCACCACTGAAGATAAGGTGGATGAAGAGGGGATGCGGGAGAATATGAATTATCTCCTTGAACGAGGTGTTAATGGCCTTTTGGCTGCCGGAACCACCGGCGAGTCTGCCACCATAACTCACCAGGAACAGAAGAAGATGATGGAGATATTGGTGGATGAAGTAAAGGGTAAAGTGGCTGCTGTAGCCGGAGCAGGTAGTAACTCTTCCAAAGAAGCATTAGACTTGGTTAAATATGCTGAAGATGTTGGTGCAGATTATGCGCTGGTAATAACTCCTTACTATAACAAGCCCCAACCCCACGGGCTTTATGAGCACTATAAAATGTTATCAGAATCTACTGAGATTCCTATCATAGCTTACAACGTCCCTTCACGTACTGGGACGGATATTGATGTGGAAACTATTGGAAAAATAGCTCAGTTAGACACTGTAGTTGCCCTTAAAGAAGCAAACCCTGACATGGACAAGGTTTCCCAGATAATTCAGAAAATTGATCAACTAGGTGTTCGTGACAAATTTATGGTAATTTCTGGAAATGACAACCTAACACTTCCCATGATATCCCAGGGATGTCAGGGAGTTATCAGTGTTGTGGGGAATGTTGATCCAACACGGATGAGCGAAATGGTCAAAAAAGCCCTTCATGGAGATTTCCAACGGGCTCAAGATATCCATTATGAATTATATGATTTGATGAAGGTTCTCTTTGTTGAATCTAATCCAGTACCAGCTAAAACAGCTCTTAACATGATGGGCAGGCCAGCAGGTCATGTTCGAATGCCTTTGGCTCCACTTAAAACCGAAAACCAGGATAAACTCAAGAAGGTGCTCCTGGACTTGCAGTTGATTTAATCATAATCTAGTTTAATCTTATAGGAAGATTGAACTTTTTTAGTATTCTTTCTAAAAATCAGCTTGTTCGGATTTAATGGGAACAAAACATTTTTTTTCTTTTTATTTATTTTTTTAGGATCAAAATATTGTTAAGGAGATGATATTTATGATAAATGTGGCAGTAACTGGCGCCAGTGGAAGAATGGGAGCCCTGATCATTAACACTATTCTTGAACAGGATGACATTCAACTGGTAGCAGCAATAGAGGCGCCTCACACTCCTCTGCAAGGTAAAGATGTAGGGGAATTATTGGGAATCGGACCCATCAACATCCCTATTGTTGGAGCTGAAAAACTCAGAGAGACTCTTGAATCCAAAAAACCTGATGTTCTTATCGATTTCACCATTGCCAATGCAGCAGTTGAAACAATAAAAACAACAGCTGAATCTGGTGTTAATCTGGTTGTTGGAACTACAGGATTTAGTGATCAACAAATGGCTGAAAATAAAAAATCAATCAGTGATAATAATGTAGGGGCGGTTATTTCTCCTAATATGGCTGTTGGAGTTAACGTATTCTTCAAGGTAGTTGAGCAACTAGCTGGAATCCTCACAGATTTTGATGTGGAGATCATCGAAGCCCACCACAAACACAAAAAGGATGCTCCATCAGGAACAGCTGTGAAAGCAGCCGACCTCATAGCCGAAGTTTTGAACCGTAAAATAGAAGAAGTCGGAGTCCATGGTAGGGTAGGGATGGTAGGTGAACGCACACCAGAAGAAATAGGAATACATGCTGTACGGGGAGGAGACATAGTAGGTGATCACACTGTTTTGTTTGCTGGTGATGGTGAACGCTTAGAAATTGTGCACAGAGCTAACAGTAGACAAGCTTTTGTTAACGGTGTTATAAAGGCTGTTCGATACGTGGTTAATGCCGAAAAGGGTAAAATTAGCAGTATGAATGAGGTACTGGGATTGTAATTAGCATAAATAATCGTACTAAATCATTGAGTAATGAATAAATAAAAATAAGGACTAAACTGAATTAAGGTGGTTATATGGTAAACGTAGGTATATTAGGAGCAACAGGAATGGTGGGGCAGCGGTTCATACAACTCTTAGAAGACCATCCCAAGTTTGAGATAACAGCCCTCACAGCATCTCAACGTTCAGCAGGGAAAAAATATCAAGATGCAGTAACTTGGCATATGGACACTCCCATACCTGAGGCAGTAGAAGATACAGTGGTGGTTGACACTGATCCTAGTCTAGTTAAAGATGTGGATATAGTGTTTTCAGCATTACCCTCAGAAAATGCAGCAGTTGTTGAGCCTAAATTCGCTGAAGCCGGCATGAAGGTTGCTTCGAATGCCAGTGCTATGCGCATGGAACCTGACGTTCCTTTAGTTATACCTGAAGTGAACCCGGAACACTTGGATCTCATAGAAACCCAGCAGAAAAATAGGGGATGGGAAGGATTCATTGTTACTAATCCCAACTGTTCAACCATTGCCTTGGTACTCACTCTGAAACCATTATACGATCAGTATAACATTAATCGCGTATATGTGTCTACGATGCAAGCTGTTTCAGGCGCTGGTTATAATGGAGTTCCTTCTATGGCTATCTTAGACAACTTGGTGCCTTTTATAGGTGAAGAAGAAGAAAAAATGGAGGAAGAAACCCGATATTTATTGGGAAATTTCGATGGAGATATTGTCGAGCCTGCATCTTTTGGATTAAGTACTTCTTGCCATCGTGTTCCAGTAGTTGACGGTCATACTGAAGCTGTTTTCATGGAAATGGACGAAAATTTTGAACTGGATGATGTTAAAAAATCATTAAAAGATTACAAAGCACTTCCTCAAAAATTAAATCTATACTCTGCACCTAAAAATCCAATTATTGTCCGAGAAGAAGATAACAGACCACAACCACGCATGGATCGGATGATGGAAAGGGGAATGGCAGTCACTGTCGGTAGATTGCGTATAGATGCTAACATCCCAAAAAGTCTCAAATACGTTCTATTAGGCCATAATACGATTCGTGGGGCTGCAGGAGCATCAATTCTCAATGCAGAACTTATTTCGGAGATAATGTAATTTTATTCTCTGTTTTTTTTTCATTTTTTTCCAAGATATGGTTTTTTTTAAACTTATCTTAATATTTAAATATTGTTTTCTAACTTTTTTTCTAGTTTTTTATGTTAAAAATCTTTTTGGGGAAGTTCAGTTTTATTATAGATTATATCCTAACTTTTAAAAGGGAGGGGGGCATAATTAAAAGTAGTAATTAGTTTAAGATTATAATAACATTTATAGTGATAAAATGGCCATTCTTAAGGACACCGAGAGGGAGCAGTTAAGACAACTGGTAAAGGCATGTCTATTGGAAATCAGTAAACTGAAGATTGAACTTAAAAAATGCCAGAAAGAATCTTCAAAAATCATGATTAAAGAACACAGTAAACTTCAAGAGATGAATATTAAGCAAGAAAAGAAACTTCAGATGAAGGAAGATGAAAATAGGAAACTAGTCAAACTTTTAGATGAAAAAGATTCCCAGATAGAAGATCTCAAAAAAATTAAAGAAAGGTTCAAACTGTTAACACAGAAACCTAAAAAAGATTTAACCACTTTTCAGTCCAATATTTATTTACTTCTCCCTGAAAAAGAGGGCCGTTTGGAAAATCTCTATGATTCAATTATAGACCTTGGTTTTAAAGAACTAACTCATCAAAACTTTGAACATGCCCTTAGAAATCTGGAAAGGAAAGGATACTTCAAATCAAGAGAAGAAAATGGTATAGTGTTGTGGAAAAAATTGGAAAAAGATTGAAACTGGTTTTTTTCTCATCCAAGTGTTTGATTATTTTGGTTACTCATTTTTTATCACATTAAAAATGACAATGGTATTTCTTAGTTAATTAAATCAAACAACCATTCATCATAAAGTATTTATATAACCTCTAACCCACTGATCATTTACATAAACAAATTGAGGTGATAATGTGGCACAATTAGGCGGACAAGGCCAACAAGTTTTAATATTACCGGAAGGTACTAACAGATTTTTAGGAAGAGACGCTCAAAGAATGAACATATTAGCAGGAAAAGTCCTTGCAGAGACTGTAAGAACAACTTTAGGTCCTAAAGGAATGGACAAAATGCTCGTTGATGGATTAGGTGACATTGTTGTTACTAACGATGGTGCAACCATCCTCAAAGAAATGGACATCGAGCACCCTGCCGCAAAAATGCTGGTGGAAGTAGCCAAAACCCAAGAAGATGAAGTGGGAGATGGAACCACCACCGCAGTGATCATTGCAGGTGAACTCCTTAAAAAGGCAGAAAACCTTTTAGATCAAGATATACACCCAACCATTGTGGCAATGGGATACCGACAAGCAGCTGAGAAAGCACAAGAAATCCTAAACTCCATAGCCATCGATTCTGATGACAAGGAAACCCTCCAGAAAGTGGCAATGACAGCCATGACTGGAAAAGGAACTGAAAAAGCTCGAGAACCACTAGCTGAACTAGTAGTAGCTTCAGTTAAACAAGTGGAAGAAGACGGGGAAATTGACACCGATCACATCAAAATAGAGAAGAAAGATGGAGCAACCATCGACGACTCACAACTAGTCAACGGAGTCATTATTGACAAAGAACCTGTACACCCTGGAATGCCCAAAAAGATAGAAAATGCTAAAATAGCTCTACTCAACAGCGCCATAGAAGTTAAAGAAACTGAAGTGGATGCTGAAATCCGCATCACTGACCCTGCACAAATGCAAGCCTTCATTGAACAAGAAGAACAGATGATACGAGATATGGTAGACAAGATATCCGATGTGGGAGCCAATGTCTTATTCTGTCAGAAAGGAATTGACGACCTGGCTCAACACTACTTAGCCAAAGCAGGTATCATGGCTGTGCGCAGAATCAAGAAATCTGACATGGAAAAACTAGCAAGAGCAACCGATGCCACTGTAGTTACCAACATTGAAGACTTAACTGCTGATGATCTGGGATTAGCTGGGTCAGTAGCTGGAAAACGAATTTCAGGCGAAGAAATGATATTCGTTGAAGAATGCAAAGACCCTAAATCAGTCACACTTTTAATCAGAGGTTCCACTGAACATGTGGTAGATGAAATCCAACGTGCAATGGAAGATGCAATTGGAGTAGTCGCCGCTACAGTTGAAGATGGTAGAGTTGTTGCTGGCGGAGGGGCTGCTGAAATCTCAATTGCCAAAGGATTAAAAGATTACGCAGACAGCATAAGTGGTCGTGAGCAACTAGCCGTCTCTGCATTTGCAGAAGCACTGGAAGTTGTCCCAAAAACCTTGGCAGAAAACGCAGGACTGGACAGTATTGACGCCCTGGTAGACCTTCGAGCGGCTCATGAAAAATCAGCTTACATGGGACTAGATGTTTTCAAAGGAGAAGTCACCGACATGTACAAAGCTGGAGTCATTGAACCTCACAGGGTCAAAAAACAGGCAATCCAATCTGCTGCAGAAGCTGCAGAAATGATTCTACGTATCGACGACGTCATCGCATCCACAGGGTCAGGAAAAGAACCAGACATGGATGAAATGGCCGGAATGGGTGGAATGCCTGGTGGAATGCCACCAATGATGTAAAGTCAGTAGACTTTACTTTTTTCTATTTTTTTTAAAGATTTTAATCGAATTATTATAACTGCAATGTTTGAATAAATTCTGAAACTACTTTTTATTCCTAATTATTATCCCAGTATGGATATATCCCTCAATTTCTAAGTTTAACACTGCTCATTATTATTTTTAAAAAAATATTTTAGGTATAAAAATATTATCCAAAGAATACAAATTGTATGTTACTGGAAGAGGTTTTAAACATGTTCAGGAAAAAAACTGCATCAAACAATGAGATTGATCTAGATCCCAATTCTGCTTGGGAAATGGTTCAAAATAACCAAGATAACTTAAACTTTGTAATATTGGATGTTAGAACTCCAGAAGAATATGAAAAATCCCATATTGAAGGATCAGTACTAATAAACTACCAATCCCCTGATTTTAGGGATGAAATACAAAAACTGGATAAAAACAAAACATATCTGGTTTACTGTCGCTCTGGAATGAGGGGTGCTGCTTGTATTGATATCATGATGGAAACAGGCTTTAAAAAAATTTATCACATAGTCGGTGGAATAATGGGATGGGAAAACTGTGGGTTGCCAGTTAAATAATTTCCTCCCTTTTTTTTAACAACCTATTATTTGACAATAGATTAAATTAACAACTGTCCACTAAAAAAAAAAAATGATTTTTTTAAAAAAAATTTATTGCTGAAAATAAAAAAATAGGAGAATCATTATACTCTGATTCTTTACATCTTGTTTTATCGGCCGAAAATGTGTACTGTAGCTGTACCGCCAGTTCCCCCTATATTTTGGGTCATACCGACTTCAATTCCATCAATTTGTCGTTTACCTGCATCTCCTCGGAGTTGCCATACCATCTCGGCTGTTTGAGCAATACCTGTTGCCCCTAATGGATGTCCGCGTGCTTTAAGTCCTCCAGATGGGTTTACTGGTATTTTTCCTCCTATTTCTGTCATTCCGTCTTCAACTGCAGGTCCGGCTTGCCCTTTTTCCACAAATCCCAAGTCTTCAATGGCTAAAAGACCGTTAATACTGAAACAATCATGTACTTCCACTGCTTGAATATCCTTTGGTTCCAGGCCAGCCATGTCATAGGCAGTTCTCGCGGCATGTACTGTGGAATCAATGGTAGTTATGTCTCTACGGTCATGGAGAGCTATTGTTCCTGACGCCTGAGCAGAAGCCTTTACATATATGGGTGTGTCAGTGTATTTACGAGCTTCCTCTGCAGGACAGAGTATAACTGCAGCAGCACCGTCAGTTACTGGGGAACAATCCAGAAGTCTGAGAGGGTCAGCCACTATACTGGAATTTAAGACTTGATCCACAGTGATCTCCATTGGAAACTGAGCTAATGGGTTTAATGCTCCATTTTTATGATTTATCACACTAAACATGGCTAATTGTTCTCTAGTAGTGCCATACTGGTGCATGTGTCGTTTAGCAATCATTGCATAAAGTGAAGGAAATGTAACTCCTTGCTGGGCTTCCCATTCCTGATCAGACGCTGTGGCAATGGCGGGTGTGGGATCTACCACATCAGTCATTTTTTCCACACCTGCAGAGATCACAATATCATGAAAACCAGAGGCAACAGCCATTATCCCACTTCTAAGGGCTAAACCTCCTGATGCACAAGCAGCTTCTACCCTGGTGCATGGCATAGGTGTCAGACCTGAGTGGTCAGCAATGAGTGAGGCAATATGTTCTTGTTTAACAAACAGTCCCGCAGTCATGTTTCCAACGAACATGGCCTCTAATTCAGCTCCTTCTATACCTGCATCAGCAACAGCTTTCAATCCAGCTTCAGTAATCAGATCACGAAACGATATGTCCCATAGTTCACCAAATTTGGTTTGTGAGACTCCGATAATTGCAACATCTCTCAACTTAGATTCCTCCATAATCCTATAATTAACAATCTATGCCATCTTTAACTTACCTTTGAACTTAGCATACACTGCGTAATCAACGTATCTTTTGTTTTTAATAATTTCCTGAACAGTTGGGGCCAAACCCTGTTTTTCTTTTATACCTTCTTTAACTTCAATACTGAAAGCATCACTACCTGCTCCAGAACCATATGAAACAGCAAAAATCCTATCACCAGGTTTTGCAACATCTAAAATAGCTGCCAAACCTAGTGGGGTTGCTCCAGAATAAGTGTTACCAATAGTAGGGGTTAAAAGTCCAGTTTTGTATTGTTCTTCATTGAATCCCAGTTTTCGGGCAGCTCTTATGTAAAATTTACCGTTAGGCTGGTGAAACACTGCATGATCATAATCTGAAGCTTCAGTACCCATTTTTTTAAACATTCCTTCAGCTGCTGAGAGGACATGTTTGAAGTAAGCAGGTTCACCTGTGAATCGTCCTCCATGGCGAGGATAAGGTTTTCCTTCCCTACGGTAGAAATCAGGAGTGTCAGTGGTGAAACTATAAGTACCTTCAAAGTCAGCTAATGTATTTTCAGAACCAATAAGGTATGCGGCACCCCCTGCAGATGCGGTGTATTCTAATGCATCGCCGGGAGCTCCTTGAGCAGTATCTGCACCAATAGCAAGACCATATTCAATATTTCCCGAGTCAACCAAGCCCATACAGATCTGAATGCCAGCTGTCCCAGCCTTGCATGCAAATTCCAAGTCTGCAGCAGTTAAATCAGGACTGGCATCCACAGCTTCAGCAACTATTGTTGCAGTTGGTTTAACAGCATAAGGATGCGATTCAGAACCAACATAAACAGCACCAATCTTTTTAGGGTCTATATTTGCCCTTTTTATTGAATTACGTGCTGCCTCTACAGAAATAGTTGCTGTGTCTTCATCTGGGGCTGGGACTGATTTTTCATTAACTACTAATCCTCTGGAAACTGCCTGGGCATTATCTCCCCAGACTTTTGCAATTTCTTCAACCTTTATCCGGTATGAAGGTATGTAAACTCCATATCCTACAATTCCTGCCATATCAAATCACTACCATCTAAATATTAATTATTGTCTTTTTTTAGTCTTCGTCTTAGAATTACTAATATTAATAAGTCACATACAATTTGTCTAAGGGGAAATATTTCCTATTGTAATATATCTAATCTTTCATTCTGTATATTAAAAAAAATAATTTAATCGGAATTTAATTTATTACATTATAGGCAAAAACCAGTTTATATATTTATGTATGCGTTAGGAGGGAAAAATAGCATCCAAAATTGAAACATACATCCATTTCTAATTTCCTCGATAAAAGCCATAAAATTAATTTAATAATATCTACAGAAAAGTAAAAGCAATTGATGAACTATGGCAAATTTTTAACATATAAAAACATCATCAAACTTCTAAATCATGTTTAAAAAAGATTTTTCAACATAAATATTATTTAAGGAGATGATGATTAGTATTGAAGTTTTAATCTCTTGTTTGGTATGCTAGTATTTTTACAGTAGTTCCAACAATATTTCCAAGTCCAGTTTTCTTACATCTTCGAGGGTCTTCATACCGTACTTTTTTAAGAGTAGATTCCAATCCTGGTTGAGAACGAACTCCTGAAAGTTTTCAGGGTTCAATGGTTCTTCAGGAGTTTTCATATCTTCTAACTCGATTATGCAGTTTTTTAATAGTTCTTCAGAGTGGTCTAATTCCATAAGTTTACTTACCATGCTCTCATTATGATTTGAACAGTAATTCACATCTAATCCTTGACAATAAAATTTATTGAATGTGTTATTCTGAGAAATGAAGCGATAAACCATTAATAACTTCTCTTGAATTTCTTCAATCTCTTTTTTGTTTAACTCCATATTTTCACCCATAATTTGTAACCCTGATTAAATATTTTTTTGTTTTCATTAGCAATACCTAAATTATTTATAATTTAAATTTGAGAGAATTAAAACCATTAATTTGATTTGATGGTTTAAAAAATTGGGAAATCATTCGCAATGCCTTTCTCATCTATTAAAATTAAAACTGACTAATTACCTTGTCAAGAATTAATATAGTGTTGGTGACTGTAACATTTTTTCTAAAAAAAATTATTTCAGTGTTTTAATTTTTCATCATTCACTAGTTCACTTATTTTGTCCCGCTTTCGGTAGGCCATACCCTGAAACACACAGACCAACTCATGGGACTTGTCATAAACATCAACAGTATAACTGCCAATCCTACCGCCACTGGATAATTCACGGGCTTCAGCAGTTAAAACCCCTTCAGTAACTGCTTTAAGATAAGATATGTTTGCATTTATAGCTACAGTAACGATTCCATGTGAATTAGCGGCCAGTGCAAATGTAAAATCAGCGAGGGTAAAAAGCGCTCCTCCATGGACAGTTCCTATGCTATTAAGGTGAATATCGCTGATTTCCATCTGAGTTGTAGCCTTTCCAGGAGAAACATCCACTACTTTAATGTTACTAAGGGCAGCGAAACGATCATTTTCAAACATTTTCAGGATTTTCTTCATTTTTAAACCCGTATACTTTGTAAGGGGGCCTACGAACTAATATTCAGTCAAATATATAGTTTAAATTATATTTTTCTAAATTATAAAAATTTTATGATTTAGATTAACTCAAATTGTCATAATGTTTGAAATAACTCCCAAAATAATTCATGGAATCAATCGATTTACTACGCAAGTACAAGTATTAAGAATCAATAGTGAAAGAATTATACTTTAAGTTAGAGAAGGAAAATCTAAGAGTTTACTATTGGATGGGATTATCCTGAATCAAAACACAAAAGCCATGTTACTGCGCGTGGGAATTGACAAATCCAGTGATGGAGTTTTAAGCCCAATATTCTCTGATGGTACCTTTGAATATATCCCATTATCTGAAAAAGATGATCAAACTATTGAAAATAGGACATACTATGACATTATTGGAATTAAAGGTAAGAAACTTTCCATTTATCTCCCTAAAAAGATAGCCACACGTAAAGTACATATGGATCCTGAATTTATAAATTTTACGTATGGGGATGAAGGAAAAAAGGCTACATATTTGAGAAAACTTAATCATAACGATATTTTAGTATTTTACGCCGGATTAAAACCCTATGAAGAAAATGAATATCCTGAAGCACTATATATCATTGGATATTTCACTATCAAAGATATAATTGATTTTAAAAACAATAAAGATGAAATTGATAGTATTAACACTATCCGAACAAAATTTTCCCATAATTCCCATCCCAAACGTTTCAATACCAATGACTTAGTATTTGTTGTGGGAGACCCAGAAAAAAGTAAGCTGCTTGATCGACCAATCCAGATAAGTCAAAAGAAGTTAAATAAGATTGGACGAAATTACCATGCCGTTTCACCAGAAATGGAAGTACTTTTGGGTATTGAAGGTTCTATTCAGCGTAGTATTCCTCCTCGATTCATAAATGACGGGAAAAAACTAAAAAATCTTAAGAAATTACTGGATTTGTAATTATTCACCTATACTCTGCTGAAAACTATATTATAACTTGTTAGAATCTACAATTTTCCTGGCCTGTTTTTTTCAACATACTTCTGATGGTACTCTTCTGCACGCCAGAATTTACCAGCAGGTTTGATCTCTGTCACAATCTCCTTCCCGTAACGACTTGAACTATTAAGATGTTTCTTTTTCTCTAAAGCTAATTTTTTCTGTTGGGAGTTATGATATAATATAATGGACCTGTACTGGGTGCCTATGTCCGGGCCCTGCCGGTTAAGGGTGGTGGGGTTATGTATGTCCCAGAAAATATCCAGAAGGTCCCCATAGGAAATTATTTCAGGATCATAAATTATTTCCACTACTTCGGCATGATTTGTGACCCCTGAACATACATCTTGATAGGAAGGATGGTCGAAATCTCCACCAGCATATCCTACTTGGGTTTCAATAACTCCTTTTAGCTTCATGAAGATATCTTCCACTCCCCAGAAACATCCAGCCCCAAAAGTGGCCTTTTCTAATCCAGTTTTTGACATAGATCCACATCCTTTTTTTTTCGTTTGTATTATCTTTTTTATAACGAGATTATCACAAGCTATTTTTCATTTTCCTAACTATTCATCTTCAATATATGAAGAAATTTGAGTATGGAGGCTAAATGCTGTATTGATACAATGTATGATGTCCATTTTTTCCTATAGTTTTATCAAATAAGAATTATAAACAAGATAATTTATTATATTTTGTTAAAAGAATAATTTTTTTGGGGAGTAGGTTCCTGGATGTCAATTTCACCTAAAAAATACACTCTAATGGTTGCAATTTTAACCTCTTTTTTAACACCCTTCGTGGCTACATCCATTAACATAGCCTTACCCTCAATTGGAAAAGAATTTACAGCCAATGCCATAGTATTGGGATGGATACCGACAGTTTATCTATTATCTTTAGCAGTCTGTCTGGTTCCAATTGGGAGGATTGCAGATCTATATGGTAGAAAACGGTTTTTCACATATGGGATTATCTTATTCACCATATCTTCATTACTTGCAACCTTATCTTTTTCAGTTAATGTGTTAATTTTTTTCAGAGCCTTGCAGGGATTAGGTTGTGCAATGATCTTCGGAAACCTCTTTGCTATTATTGTATCCATCTTTCCACCCAGAAACCGAGGCAAAGCATTAGGTATAACTCTCACCGGATCATTCATGGGCATGTTCCTGGGCCCTGTTCTTGGAGGTTTTTTAACTGAATATTTTGGATGGAGAAGCATATTCTTCTTTAACGTGCCACTGGGAGTTTTGGCAACCATTGCGGTAACCCGGATTAAGGGTGAATGGACAGAAGCTAGCGGAGAAAAATTTGATATTTTGGGTGCGGTTATTTATGGATTTTCTCTGATAACATTAATGTATGGTTTGTCAATTCTGCCAGAAATATTAGGTTTATATTTAATTTTCTGTGGAAGTATCTGTCTGGTTATGTTCTACCTCATTGAAAGTCGAATCGAAAGTCCAGTATTGGATGTGAAGATTTTTCATAATTGGAGTTTTACCTTATACAATCTGGCGGCTTTTATCAGTTTTTGTTCTGCAGCACCCATTGTATTCTTACTTAGTTTATACTTGCAATATGTTAAGGGATTGGATCCCCAGTGGGCAGGAATAATAATTGCAGTACAGCCGGTGATTATGACCATATTTTCGCCGCTGGCAGGGAAGTTATCAGACTTAGCCGAACCCCGCAAAGTTGCTGCATTTGGAATGATTCTCAACACCATAGGATGTATATTATTCACTTTTTTAGTAGAAGAAACTAGTTTGATAATCATCATAATTGGGTTATGTCTTCTTGGTCTGGGATTTGCCAATTTTTCTTCTCCCAATACCAATGCCTTGATGGGCACTGTAGAATCACGCCTTTATGGGGTAGCATCCACAACTCTAAGTACCATGAGGGTTTTGGGGCAGATGTCAGGAATGGGAATCGTTCTTATGGTTATGGTCCTGTTTATGGGAAGTTCCATCATAAGTAAGCAGAACTATCCTGAATTTCTCAATAGCACCCGAATATCATTTGTTATTTTTACCATCTTAAGTTTTTTAGGAGCCCTGGCATCGATGGCTGGAGGGAAAAAAGAATAGGTTAAATATCTATTTAATCCACATCCCTCAAAAGAAAATCCCTCAAAAAAAAGAAAATAGGCAAAACTGTTGGGATGATTCTAAATAATCATCTCATAAAAAAATAAGAATTTTCAGCTAAAAAAAATACATAACCTCTACACATGAAAAACAAGAAAGTAGCCTCAATTCCATAGAGTTGCCCACATTATATGGAGATGTATAGTGTTGATTTTTGCACCAAAGCCTATCACATGGCAGCCTATACCATTGAAACCATGAATGTGGACATTGCATGTGTTGCAGAATAAGGCAGACTGGAAGAACTGTCATAGTGTTGGGAAAGACATTCACAAAAAGATTTAGGAAATATTAGATATCGGAAAACTACTGTACCTTGAAGATCTTAAAGTGAAGTTTCCAATGGGTATTGATTAATTGAAGTCATAAGAAGGATTGAGGCCTAGAGATAAAACGATTATACCATGAACTGGGCATTAAAAATTCAGATGTCCTTGAAGATGAGGGAAAAACCATAATATTAGAAAATAAGGGGTATGGAAGTTAAAAAAATTGGAAATAATTCTCTAAAACATTAAATTTGCAAGAAAATTTATTGGAAGGCAGGAATGCCCACTCTTCGCAGAGGTTGGGTGAGAAAAAAAGATATCATAATACATCTGTACTGAAAAAATTATTTAAAATGTTTTATTAACTAATAAAACATGAAAATCAATCTAACAACTTCAAATCAAATCCGTAGTTTTATTTAGCAAAGATAAAATTTTTGCTAATGTAACAACATCTTCTCTGTTATGTTCTAGTATGGGGATTAATGGTCCAATATTTCCTGTTTCATGGTAACTACGATAAAATTCTGGTACCTTACTGCTAGGAACATCATCGCACCGTTCTATACCAAAAAGATGTTTTTCGAGAGTCTGCAATTGGCAGTTGGGGAGTTGGTTTTTCCATTGTTTCCGTGAAAAATGTAATAAATCCAAATGTTTAGTGTTGATTTTAGTTTTTATCCCATGGTAATGCATTCTGTTTCTAATGAAGGGCACATCAAAGCTACGACCGTTAAATGTAACATAAATATTATTATCATTCTGATGTGCAATAAAACTTTCTAAAACTGCTTTTTCTTCTTTAAGATCTCTTAGTAAATATTGGTTTATTATTAAACCATCATTAGATACTTCAGCAACACCAATAAGTATTAATGGAGCATCTTTAAGTCCAAGAGTCTCTATATCCATGAAAAGCATGTTTTCAATTCCAGATAATGAAGATAAGAGAAGATTAAACCTATGTGATGGTGAGTGCCTTGCTGTTATCCACTCCAAGATGTGGGGAATATTTTCATTTTCAATGCTTTCAATAAATTCGCTCGCTTCTTTTGAGTAAACAGGATGATCCTTTAGATCTTCAATGGATAAGTAGCCTTCTTTTTTAAGTTTTCTTTCCTTACAGGCTCCTATTCCTTTAATCAATTTTAAATCGCCAAGTAAACTCTGGTTAATCTTGTCTTTAGCAGGTTTAATGATTTTGAACTTTTGTTCAGTGGTAAAACGGTAACAAGATCCATAGTTAGTCTCTATTTCTTCTCCATTTTCCAAATCTTCCAACGATTGATTTTGGTAATCCTCTAGAAGTTTTTCTTTCAATTTCTGTGGTGATTGATCATTGCTATAGATCATGAATTCATGGTCTCCAAATTTCTATATGTAATGTCTTCATAAAACTGGTTTCATTATAACATCACAGTTTGGACTACTATTATTTATGTTCTGGATGATATATAGCATTAATATAATAATAATTTGAAACTAATGATGAAGGAGACGGAAAAACTTGAAGATTAAGAAATATGGTATTGTTTTAGTGGTCCTTTTGCTGGCTGTAATGGTGTCTGGGTGTACTTCAGACCAGACTATTCCCACCAAAAATTTTTCAAAAAGTGGAATGTCTTTTATGTATCCTGATACTTGGAATGTTACCAGCCAGGAAAGTGCCAATGCCACTTTGATCCTGATAAAAAATGAGGAAATACTATCCTCTAATGGTGCGAAGGGCTGTGTTGTGTTGATCTTGAAGGTTTCTAATGCAAGTAAAAGTAACATGACTCAGACCAGAGATGAGTTTGCTACTCAAGCCTTATCTGGAAAAAATTTCACTAACACCACCATAAAGATTGCCAGTTCAAATGCCAGCGACATGAGCTATATTGGAAAGGACACTCAAAAAAATGAATCTTATGCTAGGCTTATAGATTTCACTAAGAATGACACGCTTTATATATTGATGTTCGCTACAGTTGGTGGTTCAGATATGGACGCTGCCAAGCAGTACTTTGATGTAATTGTGAAAAGCTTCAAAGTAACCTAAACAATTTGGAATATGTTTATATCCCTTTTTTCAGGGAAATAATTTAGATGTGTATGAGATGGGGGTTTATATTTGATAAAAACTCTTGTTTTATATGAAAGCAAGTATAAAACAACTTGGGAGGCATCCAACATTATTTCCCTTATCATGGGCCCTTCCCGTTGTTATCCTATCTCAAAATTTTCTGATGATCTGAGGAACTTTGATTTTATAGTTATAGGCACACCCATATACAACGGCAAGATACATCCAAAAATGGAGGTTTTCCTGGAAAAAGAACATAAATGGCTGTCTGAAAATAAAATTGCCATTTTTTGCACATGTTTCAAAGGATCTGAGGGATTACGTGTTCTCAGAGAAGTTGAAGATAGATTAGGGGAAAATGTTCTGGAATTAGGTGTGTTCGGCGGACGACTAGAAATGGATCGTTTGACTGATAGGGATTATCATGCTTTTGTAGAATATCTTTCCAAAGAAGGCCTACCCCCTCAGGGAATGGATTTATTTAACAGAGAAGAGATAGTTGACTGGGCTTTACGACTAAAAAATATTAAAGACGGTCTATTTGGTAGGCTCCCTCTTTCACAACTCAGAAAAGAGGTTGAAAACTTCCTAAAAAATCATCACACTTGTACCTTGGCTACTGGTTCATTTGGGAGGATAAGGGCCACACCAGTTGAATACATATATAATCAGGGACAGATTTACATCCTAAGTGAGGGCGGAGAAAAGTTCGCCAATTTACTTTTCAGTTCAAAGATTTCAATGGCAGTTTACGAAGATTACACTGACATAAATAATCTGTTAGGTATTCAAATCACAGGACAAGCTGATATTGTTGAAGAAATGACTGAATATAAACATGTGATTAAACTAAAGGGTATGGATATGAAGTTTGTCAGATCTTTGCCTACCGATCTCCATGTGATTCGAGTGGACATGGAAAAAGTGGAATTTCTTAATTCTGACTTTAAAAAGCAGGGATACTCAACACGACAAGTTTTGAAATTTTAATCTCTAATAATATCAAATATTTAAACCTATGAAAATTTATGTAAAACTGATTAAATTTTTGTATTAAGAGAACAGAACATCAATGAAATCTGAATATTTTAAAAAATTTTCGATACTAAATTTAATTTATCATACGATACATTCTAAAAAGGGTGAATAATGTGCGATGTCCAAAATGTGGTGTGGAATATCCTGAAGATTCAGACCGATGTATAAATTGTGGTAACCCAATTAATGAAAACTCTCAAAAGATTCCACAAAAAAATGAAGTGGATTTAAATGAAATAACGAAGTCTTACTTTTTAATTAAACTCCTAGGAGTAACTGGCATAATATTCTTCCTCCCATTAGCCATAGCTTCCGGAGTTTATTTAGTAACCAGAAAAGAAAAAGATGCTAAATATTGGGGATTTGCATTCCTAATAATTGGAGGAATATTATGGGGTGTTGGGGTAATAATGATTTACACCATGGGATATGATAAATTCATGGCAACTTATAATATAACTCACTATTCAAGCAATTTAACAAATTTTGGTCTAAAATAAATTTTGATGATATGTTTCAGTTTTAAGACATATTACTGCTATAAAAACGAGTTGGAGATATTATAAATGGAAAAAATAATACTAGGTCTTCCTAAGGGAAGTTTAAACAATGTTAACAGGGGTAACACTTATCAATTATTGGTAGATGCAGGTTACGAGGTTTTAGGATACGAACCAGGGAAAGAAGATAATGAAATTACTATTTTAAATGACCCGGAGATAAAAGGATTCCTCACACGACCACAAAGCGCTCCAGTAGAATTGAATAGGCGAATACTGGATCTGGCAATAATAGGAGAAGATTGGGTGAGAGAAGAGTCAGTGAATCTTGAAGGAGAAAACATAAAGAAGATTGGTGACTTGAATTACGGAAAAACCAGACTTATCGTGGCAGTGCCAAATGATGACCATTATGAATCGTTGAGCCAATTTTTCAGGGATAACAAAAATAGGGAAAACCCTATATTGTGTTTTACTGAGTATCCCAACCTCACAAGACAATTTTTCATGGAAAATGAGGGGTATCGGGAAGTTTTTGGTGAAAAAAAACCACTAGTTCAGATCAGGGGCTTGTGGGATGGGGACAATGAAAAAGTCCAAGTTATAAATTCTGATGGTGCTACAGAGGTGTATATTGCCAAAGGAGCAGATCTTGTAGTGGACAACACCCAAACTGGCAGCAGCCTTAAAAAAGCTGGTTTAAAAATTCTGGAAACTATTATGGAATCCAGTGCAGGCCTATATGCCGGTCCCAGTTGCACGCCGGAAAAAGCAGAAAAAGCAAAAATAATATTCGAACAACTATTTGGAGTCATTAAAGCCCGCAAATACTTTGATGTGAAATTTAACATAGCCAATCACCGGATGGATGAAGTAAAAGACTTCCTACTTTCAAATGAATACTGCTCTGATGAACCAACAACAGTAGAAGGTAACAGTTTTTCCCAAATTAACGTTTTAATTCCAAAAACTATGTTCCCAGAAATGTTAAAAGGAATAAAAAGCTTCGGAGCATCAGCTATTGTAAGGGAAGATGTTAAACAGTATGTTCAATAAACAAAACCCACCTTTACACTTTTAAAACAATGGTGGGGGGTGAAACATTGCAAACAACTCAATTTATGATCACACCGGCTTCAGGCAAAAGACTAATTGCCAAGGCATTAATCAATTATGCTCCAGTTCAGAGTGCTCTTGAATCTGGAACACTGGTGATCATAGCAGGAACCACCAATGGCTACTTGGCAGAGGAAATATTATCCAGCATAGGCCAACTGGAAGATTTTTCCAGGGAGAAATTTTTCAGGGGCATTGTACTGCCACCATCCCAACCCAGAACTGAAAATGGCCGTCTATTTGATGAGAGTGGATTTCCAGGAGATGTGGTTATAGTAGATGGCAAATGGAAAAAAGGACTCACCATATTCGATGTTGCAGATGATCTTGTAGAAGGAGATATCATTTTCAAAGGAGCCAATGCACTTGATGTTCATAAAAAGAAAGCTGCTATTTATATAGGTCATCCGCAAGGTGGAACCATATTAGCATCTTTAAGGGCTGTAATTGGTCGTCGAGTTCGTTTAATCATTCCAGTTGGTTTGGAAAAAAGAGTTAGCACTGATCTTGATGAGATAGCAATGAAACTCAACTCACCTGGAGCCCATGGACCCCGTCTTATGCCTGTGGTAGGTGAAGTTTTCACAGAGATCGAAGCCATCTTTTGTTTGACTGGTGCAAAGGCGGAGATGGTGGCTGCTGGGGGAGTAGCAGGGGCAGAAGGTTCGGTATGGCTTGCAGTTAGTGGAGTAAAACAAGAAGTCGCAGTTGCACAAAAATTAATAAAATCTTTATCAAGGGAGCCCTTATTCTCATTACCAGAAAATGAATAAAGTAACATACAGTGCATTTTTTTAAAAAGAAATTCTATTAATTTCCGGTAAGACAGCATCTATTCTGGAAATATTTTTAACCTCCAATCTCCTTAATTATAGCTTGATGCATCCTACGGATGAACTCTATCCTCTCTTCATACTTTAAAACATCAAGATATCCCTGTGAAACCAAGTTAAAGGCGAACGGTGATGGTATTCTAGTGTCAATACGTTTGATCTCCATTTTACCATTCTCAATAAGCTTTAAAACTTTTTTTGCATTTTTAACATCCATAAAATCTTCCATAACCTCTCTTCTGGCTTCTTTGAGGATTGAAAAATTAGGATCCAACTCCTTAACAAATTTAAGCAATATTTTACCCTTTACTTGTTGACGGCCCACTGACTTTTCCTGGCCTTTATAACGCCTTAATATCATAAGAGAACGACCTGCACAGTGGCGAAAACGACCAGCCAGTGTTTCTGTCCGATCAATGGCTTCTTGAAGATATTTCTCAAGATTTGCTGTTGTTAACTCCTGAAAAGCTTCTAAACCTCCAATTTTGCCCTCACTGGATAGGTAAAACCCATTATCAGAAATGGAAATCATCACATCATGACGATATCTCCTTGCTATAACATAAGCCAAAGCACGACTCAGAGCATCATTAACCCGCCTTCCAAATAACGTATGGAATACAACGAATTTACGACCACCAAATCCAGTGTAATACTCAACCAGGAGGGTTCTCAGATTAGGGACTATTGCATACAGATATTGTTCTCTAAAATACTGGTAAATTGAGTGTGCAGCGTTATAATCTAGGTAAAGATAATCGTGTATAAAATCTATTATTTCCTTTTTATTCCTTCCTTTTTTAAATTCCCACTCTAAAATTCCCCGAAACTTCTGGATCTCCATGGCTAAATCAAAGGATAAGGGCAGTTGTTCTGAAAACCATGAAGGAATAGTTGGAGGCCCTGAAGCAGGGCTGACATTAACACTCATCCCCCTAGCATAATTGAAACGGTAAATACGACCACCAAGCACAAAACTGTCACCTTTTCGGAGTTTTTCCATAAAATCCTCTTCAATACGGCCTACAACCTCCCCACCACATTTCACCACCGCAGCACTACGGTCAGGAATAGTTCCAATGTTGGTTGAATATAACATACGGGCTAGTTTTCCCCGTCTACCCATGCGGTTTTCATCCCAATCCACCCATATCTTGGCATAAACATAACGCTCCTCTAGTCGGCTGTATTCACCAGCTAGATAACTCAAAACACTGTGATAATCCTCTTTTTTAAGTTCACGATAAGGATAACTCCTCCTAATAAGTTCCAATGCGTCATCTAGATCCCATCGTTGGTCAATGGCCATCCCATAAATTTGTTGTGATAAAACATCCAGACAATTCTCAGGGATATGAATCTCATCAATTTTACCTTCCATGGCGTTTTTAAGGATGAGTGCACATTCCACCAAATCATCACGGTCCACCACCATCATCCGACCTTTAGATTTTTCATGTAGTTGATGTCCACTTCTACCAATCCTTTGCAAAGCTCTGGAAACAGATTTAGGACTTGATACCAATATTACAAGGTCGATGTAACCTATGTCAATTCCTAATTCCAGACTGGTAGATGAAACAACAACCTTCAATTTGCCTTGTTTTAGTTTGTTTTCAGCTTCTAATCGCAACTCCCGAGAGAGACTGGAATGATGGGCCATAATGTTCTGATCATGATAGCTATCTGGGTACCTTTTTTTGAGATTGAAAACCACACTTTCTGTGCCACTACGGGTGTTCGTGAAAATAAGGGTTGTCTTGTGTTCTTGGATGAGTTCATGAAGCATTTTATACATAGCATTGTTAGTTTCATCAGGATCAGTGGCTATAATATCCTTAACTGGACAAATAACTTCCATATCCAGTTGTTTAAGATAGTTTACATCTACTATCAGACAATCACGTGGCTGACCATAATAATATCCTACCAGGAATTCCGCCATTCTCTCAAGAGGGTGGACTGTGGCACTGAGTCCAATTCGTACAAATCCTCCGGTTAAATGTTCCAATCTCTCCAGACTAAGACTGAGGTGAACACCACGCTTGTTTTCGGCCAGGGAATGAATTTCATCCACAATTACATAACGAACCTTAGATAATTTCTCCCTGAATTTGGGAGCGCAAAGAAGAATAGAAAGAGATTCGGGGGTTGTTATTAGGATGTGTGGTGGTGTTCTAAGCATCTTTGACCTTTCGTATTGGCTAGTGTCACCTGTACGAACAGCTTTACGGATATTAAGTTTGCGTCCTGATATATTTTCAATTTCTGATAATGGTTCTTCTAAATTCTTTTCAATATCATTATCCAGAGCCTTAAGAGGTGATATATAAAGACAGTAAACCCGATCCTCCAAGGTATCTTGTTCAGCCAAGCGGGTTAATTCACTGATTATGGATAGAAAAGCAGTAAGTGTTTTTCCAGAACCCGTTGGTGAGGATACCAGTACATTTTTTCCCTGGTGGATGTCCACAATTGATTGGCGTTGTGCCTCAGAAAATGTTTCAAACTTTCCCTGAAACCATTCTCTGGCCCAGGGATGAAGTATATTGTAAATCTCATTATCCGAGTATTTTTTTTCCTGTCGCGTTATCATATTATCCTAAAAATCTATGAAATGAGAGTCATAAGGATAAGACTCTTTTTGAACCTTTAATAGATGGCTTATTTTTCCAAAATAAAAAATTTCAAAGTTTTCAACACCATAAATTTCCATATCATGCCAATTGGTTTTGTTTAAAAAGGGGGAGAGGGATTTCTCGTTGAGAACATCAGAACCTTCGGTTATGAAATTAAAAGAGGGCATAACAATTATATTTTTACTTCGGAATTCTCCAGCTAGAAAACATTTAATCTTCTCTATCCTCTCACCACTTCTAATTCCAACTGAAGGATGTTCATGGCCTATGATTAGTGTTTCTTCTTGTATTTTATCCCAGTCAGATGGAATTTTATCACCATGCATCACCAAGAAATTATCAATAGAATACGATGGATATACATCAAGTCCTGTTTTTTTGGCAATAATTGGAGTTAATGGGTCGTGATTACCTTTGATTAGAATGATCTTTTCAAAATTTCCCTTCAAATAATCAATGAATTGTATTGTTTCTCTCCATTCTTGGCGGTTAATCTTTCCAAATTCATGTTTCAAATCTCCGTTGATAATAATGTTGGAACAATCACTTCTGGAATGTATATCCCCCATTCTCTTGATGATCTTTGAATACTGGAATTTTGGTATCATTATCCCCTGATAATTTAGGGCTTCCTCATATCCCAAGTGAAGATCGGTAATAATCAGGTGATCTTCAACTTCCAGGGCTAGATCTAATATTTTGGCA
Source organism: Methanobacterium sp. (assembly GCA_012838205.1). Classification (NCBI taxonomy): domain Archaea; kingdom Methanobacteriati; phylum Methanobacteriota; class Methanobacteria; order Methanobacteriales; family Methanobacteriaceae; genus Methanobacterium; species Methanobacterium sp. The sequence goes on along the minus strand of DUPR01000024.1, from coordinate 54,088 downwards.
CCATAAATATTATCATAATCCATGAAAATCCTCTAAATTTTAGAAAAAATATAATAAATCCTTTATAGATTATTCGGATTAAAGTATAAATTTTTTTCCAATAGTTTTAATGCATCAACCCATTTGCAGTAAATTAACATAAAATATAGATTAGGTGTTGTTCATTCAATGTGAAAAAAAATTATAGAGTTGGAGTTTTAAAAAACAAAAAATATGACTCCAATTATTTTTCGCTGAAAGTTTGAGTAACAGGGAGGTTCCGCAGCCATCCCAAGTCACTCTGATACAGCATTCGGATGTCTTTAATTCCCAAGCGTATCATGGCTAATCTTTCAATACCCAGTCCAAATGCAGCAACTGGTGTTTTGACACCTAATGGTTCTAAAACTTCAGGACGGAACATTCCAGATCCGCCTAACTCTATCCAGCTTTCCTTTTCTGGCAAGTAAACCTCACATTCTGTTGAAAGGTAAGTGTATGGGAAATAAGCTGGCCGGAAACGGACTTCAAAGCCTAATTGGTGATAGAACTCTTTTAAGATCCCTAAAAGGTTTTTGAAGTTAATGTCTTCTGCAGCCACAATGCCTTCCACTTGATGAAACTCGGGAAGATGCTTGTAAGTGATAGTTTCCCTGCGGAAAACCCGTCCCACTGAGAACATTTTTAATGGAGGTTTGTTTTCAGCTAAAAACCGGGCGGATACACATGTAGTGTGTGTTCTGAGCACTGCCTGCTTGGCAACATCTCTATCCCACTGATATCCCCATCCTTCACTCCCGGTATGACCACCATCTTCATGGGCCTGACCAACCTTTTCCACCAGATTATCCATGGGTAAATGGGTAGTTTCAGGTGATTTAACATAGAAAGTATCCTGCATCTCCCTGGCGGCATGGTCCTGGGGTTGGAAAAGGCAGTCGAAGTTCCAAAAAGCTGATTCTAGTATAGTGCCTCTGGACTCAGTAAAACCTAAATTCAGGAATATGCGACGTATTTCTTGGATGGTCCTCTGCAATGGGTGCATTTTACCCGGGAAAACCAGGGGGTGTTCAGCATTTATATCATAACCCCTGTAATGGAGGTTTTTCCAGTCTCCACTTTTTAATTGTTCATGAGTTAGCTGTGTGGCTTCTTTTTTGATTTCAAAACCATAATCAAGGATTTCTTGACCTTTAGATGTTATTTTAAGGGTGTAATTCGAATTTTTATTTAAATTAATCAGGCCTTTTCTTTTTTTAAGGAGTTGGAATCCTTCTTTAAGTGATGAGGATAAGCCATTTATGGTTAAGATTTTCCCAGAATTCAAAATAGTATCCAAGAGAATTTCATCTATTCCAGGCTTTTCTAAGGCATGTTCACCTTTGCTGGTTATGGTCACATTACCTTTATCCAAAGCAGCCCAACCTTTTTTAAGGAGCCATCCTATGGCAATTTTAACTTCTGAAGGTTCAATCCCTGATTTAATTGCAAGATCCTTCATATGTATTGTGTGATTTTCATGGAGTGCTTCTAAGATTTTGCGCTCAGGCAAACCTTTCTGAGCATAATCAGTACCGGAAGGTCCTAAACTCAGGAATTCATCAACATTTTTTTCTACATTAATAATTCCTTTAGATTCCAAAGCCCCGGCAGCGCTCATAACTTGTTTTATATTTAAATCTTGTGATTGGGCCACATCTTCAGGTAAGGTTTCTCCCCCTGCCTCTCCAATGGCCTTTAACACCTTCTTCTCGTAAAGATGCATTTGATTGATGATCTTATCTATCATTTTAAACCTCAAAATTACTTATTATTGGATACAGTTTATTATAATAATAAAAATATCATTTATCAGTTAAACTAAGTTTGGAACTTTAAATCTTATACTCTTTATAATTATTTAGATAATTAATCATTATAGATGATGCTGTGAAATCAGCAGTTGTTCCTGGATTCAAATCATTTTCTATTAATCTTTGGTCAAATTGCTCCAGTAGCTTTTTACCGTTCTCAGTTAAAATTCCTCCTTCTTCCAGTACGGACTTCGCTTGGAGGGATACTTCTTTAGCTTTTTTTTCACCATATTTACGGCTTATGAGAGTGTCTGGAACCTTGGAGAGAATTGTGAGGAAGGTCTGTACTGTGGCGATGTTTATACCATGTTTTGTTTTAATTTTGTTAAATAATGGAAAACCAAGATCAAAGGTCACTGGCATTTGATGAGTCAGTTCATAGGAAAGACAATCCCATTCTGATGACATTTCCAAGACATGGAACATATTTATGTTTTCATCAAGGAGTTTCTGGGTGGAACTATCACTACCAACATCTAACTCTTCTTGTTCACCCATCCCCCCTGCATCAGCGATGTTAATTGACTGATAAAGATGCACTGCATCTTTAGGAGTGGTTAATCTTAATATTTGGTCTATTTTACTCCTTAAATCGTTAATATTATTGGTCATACCTGCTGCAGCGCAAATTGGGGTTAATAACATTATTATCCCTAAATTGGTGTTATTAGCAACCCATCGGTCTGTTTCAGTCACTGCTTCCAAGATTAAATTTCCAAGACCAATCTTTCCCCATTTTTCAGGGGTTTTTCTAAGATCAAAACCTTTCGATGCGGTTTTTGCCATAATATTCCCTATAGCTATTCCGCTAAGGAGAAAATCCTCAAAAGCCATGTCAGAGAAGTCTTGAGTTCTGTGGACATTTCCAGGTTTGGGATGACCACTGACTTCCAAAACAGATGCTATTTGGGCGCATTTGCCCACAAAAACAGGGTCCAATAATTTCACCTCAAATTTTTATCATTCTCTCAAATTAATAGAATTGATTTTTCCAATGATAGTAAGTTTCTTTCGCCTAACATTCTTCTTTAATATTCCCCTCTAAAAACTCAGGGGTGAAATGAGAGATGATAAGATCGGCTCCTGCTCTTTTAATTGATAATAAGGATTCATATATGGAATCTTCAGTGAGGTATCCTGCATCAATTCCTGCTTTAAGCATGGAATATTCTCCACTAACTTGATAAGCAGCAGTGGGAACTTGAAAAGCTTCTTTAACCCGCTGTATAACATCCAAGTAAGCCATAGCTGGTTTTACCATCACTATGTCCGCACCTTCCTCCAGATCAAGTTCAGTTTCCATGAGTGCTTCTTCAATATTGGAAGGGCTCATTTGATAAGTTTTACGGTCACCGAATGATGGTTCTGAACATACAGCATCCCTAAATGGAGCATAGAAGGCTGATGCATATTTTGCAGAATAGGACATTATTAAAGTGTCCTGAAATCCTCCATTATCCAGCATTTCCCGAATTTCTCCAACCCGACCATCCATCATATCCGAGGGCGCTACAATATCTGATCCTGCTTCAGCATGGCTTAAAGCTGTTTTAACAAGTAATTGAAGGGTTTCATCATTAACAATTTGATTCCCTTCCACAATTCCGCAGTGTCCATGGCTAGTGTATTGGCAAAGACAAACATCTGTGATTACCACCAGATCTGTTTCTGCTTTAAGACGTCTCACAGTCTGTTGAACAATCCCGTCATCTGCGTAGGCCGCAGTTCCCATTTCATCCTTTTCTTCTGGCATTCCAAAGAGTAAAACAGATTGAAGTCCAATTTTTTCCAGCCTTTTAGCTTCATCAACAGCATCCTCCAAACTGTAACGGTACTGGCCAGGCATGGTATCAATAGGCTCCCCTGCACCTTCTTCAAGTTCTTCTTTGATGAATAGGGGGTAGATAAAATCTTCAGAGTTTAGTACTGTTTCGCGGAGAATTTTCCTTATCTGGCTGGTTTTTCTTAGTCTACGCATGCGACGAGTTGGGAATTGCATTTGATCACCATCTATATCCATACTCTACATATATTATTTAATTCAATGATGGGCATTTAAACATTACATTTAATCTATTTCTTCATAGATATATTATTTCATTGAGTATATCGTCTGAATTCTTTCATATCTTTAAAATATCATCATAAGGCTTTTTACGGTAATATCTTTTTGCATGTTCCACTAACAACGCATGGTATTCTTGATAGATAGGTACAGATAAAGGTAGATTATTTTCAAAGAGTTTTTTCAACTCCATGTAACTAATTTTCTCATCCACCAAGCTCAGATTGCTGAAAATTCTTCTGGTGTAGGTATCAACAACAAATTCGGGTTTTTTGTAAGCATAAAGGAGGATTGAGTCAGCAGTTTCGTTACCTACTCCTTTAACCTTTAAAATTTCGTTTCTACTTGGAGTTGTTCCTTCCAGGGATGAGAAGAACTTGGTGATCCCACGTATGTAAGTTGATTTTTGATTTAAAAACCCTGCTGGGCGAACTGCTTTTTTCAGTGCTTCATCATCTAATGAAATAATTTTCTCAGGATTAAAATTTGTAATCTTTTTTAAATTCAAAAGGGCCTTTTCTGCTGACGTCCAAGCAGTGTTTTGGGTTAGAATTGACCCTAAAATAATTTCATATTTCTGTTTCTCAGTTTCAGGAAGTTCATAATTAAGGGGATGGTAACCATGAGTAGCACCACTTTTATTCAAATTTTCTGATTCGAGGTCTATTAATGGCCACCAACCTTGAGGACCGTAAAGATTGTAAAGTTTTTCATAGATTTTTAATATGGATTCATTCATGCAGTTGATCTCCTGAAATTAAAAAAACTTTGAAATAGATATATCCGACATTATTAATAAGTACAAAATAAATTGTTAAATTGTGTGGAATTATGAGAATTAAATGTGATAGATGCATTTTACGTGGATGGGAAATCTCTGATATTGATAGTTTAGTGGAAAATGCCAACAATTATCGTATTGCTGTTAATATGAGAGATCTTTTCCCACACCCCTACACAATTGAGGATGCAAAAACATGGATTGAGATAACCAATAATGATGAAACGAAATGTAATTTTGCAATAACCGTCAATGATCAAGCAATCGGCGCCATAGGACTAGCTTTAGGGGAGGATATAGAAAGAATATCTGCAGAAGTGGGATACTGGCTAGGAGAAAAATATTGGGGCACTGGAATCGCATCTTCAGCTTTAAAGGGAATTGTGAATTACGGATTCAATGATTTAGGGCTAAAAAGGATATTTGCCAAACCTTTCGAACATAACATGGCCTCAAGAAGGGTTCTTGAAAAAAATGGATTCTATCTCGAGGGTATCTTAAAAAGAAGTGCTTTCAAAGAAGGAAAAATATATAACCAAGCATTATATGCTGTTACTCAATGAACATTCTACTATGGTGAATTAAATGGCATGTAAAGTGTGTAAAAACGATGAACATGAATTGGAACAATTGTTATCACCTTATATAACACTTTATTCCCGATGACCCTAAACTGAAGAAAAACCCCACTTTAAAAATCACTGGAATGAAATTCTCTCTGATCCAAATCTTTCATACTTAATTGTTCGGTGGATGGAAAGATAAACTCATCATACACCTTAGCTATTATTAAAAATCTAATACAGATCAGCCAGACCCTACGGTTTATTTAACTGATAATACAATGAATTAATACCATAGTTCTATTTATTATAGCTACCAATATTAATAATCAGAGTTTAATGGATGTGGATTCAATGGCAGGCAACACTACCGGGAATTTGTTCAGGGTCACCACCTATGGGTCCAGCCACGGCACTGCACTGGGTGCGGTAGTGGATGGTTGTCCAGCAGGACTGAAACTGTCACGTGAGGATATACAATCAGAATTAGACCATCGTCGACCAGGCACCAGTAAAATAACTACTAGTCGAGGCGAAACTGATCAAGTAGAAATTTTATCTGGAATATTCCAGGGGAAAACAGATGGAACACCCATTTCTGCAGTGGTGTATAATAAGGATGCTGATTCATCTGCCTACGAACCCTTCCGAGATAAACCTCGCCCAGGACATGGTGATTTCACATGGACTTCCAAATATGGTAGATATGATTACCGTGGAGGGGGCAGAGGGAGTGGTAGGGCCACAATTGGTCATGTTATAGGTGGGGCTGTTGCCAAAAAACTCCTTAATCATCTAAAAATCAGAGTAATTTCCCATGTAACCCAAATAGGAGATTTGAAGGCCAAAAACGTATCTTACAATCTTATTGAAGAATATTCTAAAAAGAATCCAGTGCGGTGTGCCGACCAGAAAGCAGCCAAACTTATGGAAGAAAAAATCCTGGATGCCCGAGAAAAAGGAGATTCTGTTGGTGGTGTTGTGGAAACCATTGCCTTCAATGTTCCAGCCGGAATTGGAGAACCTGTTTTCGATAAACTTGATGCGGATCTAGCCAGGGCATTGATGGGTATAGGTGCAGTTAAGGGTGTGGAAATTGGTTTCGGATTCAAATTAGCTGAAACCACCGCTAGTGCCACCAATGATGAGTACTATTGTGAAAGTGACCAAATAAAGACTACCACTAATACCAGTGGGGGCATAATCGGGGGAATATCTAATGGGATGCCTATTGTAACTAGAATCGCAGTTAAACCCACCCCCTCCATAAGCATGGTTCAAAAAACTGTTGATCTTAAGACCATGAAAGAAACTGAAATAAAGATCAATGGCCGACATGACCCTTGCATTTGTCCACGGGTCACTGCCGTAGCAGAAGCAGCTGTGGCAATGGTGCTGGCCGACCACTTGTTAAGATCAGGATTTATCAATCCCTGCAGTATTTAGATGACAGAATAAAATGTAAAAAACCTTTTTTTTATAGGAAACTTATATTTTTTCCCTCATTAATCCAATTCTTAAACTATTTATCATCCTTTTTAATAGGTGTTTTTGTACAGGAAACCATTTGCCGCAATTTCTGGCACCTTCGAGTTTTGCAAGATTCTTTCTCTTTGTGCCATGAATAGTGTTTGCAGTTTTCATAGGGGCAATGATAGTGTTCATGGCACATTACCATGCCCTCATTAAACATTACTTTCATAATAATTCACCTCAAAATAAATGGAATTAGATTTATAACTATGATTAAAAGAAGGGAATTAAGCCTCGGGGGGGATTTGAACCCCCGACCACGAGATTACGAGTCACGCGCTCTACCAGACTGAGCCACCGAGGCAACAAATATTCATTTTTTTTATTATTCAGCTTATTTATTTTTGTTTTGTGGATAATTTAAAATTCATCCAGAGTCTGTTGTTTTTGTCTGAACTTGTCTAGATTTATAACCATACCATCCTGGGCTGCCAGTGTTTTTATACCAGTATTTTTAGTTATTCTCATGGCTTCTTCTACAGGATGGTCTGTGATGAGTTTCATTCCTAGATGGGTCATAATTGCAAGTTTAGGGGAAGTTTCCTCCAAAAGTTTTTGAAATTCATCGGCACATAAGTGTCCTCTGATTTTTTCATTTCCCGGTCTGATAACACTGGCAATTAGCACATCAGCGTTCTGATGATGGTTATGCAGGTCCTTAAAATAGGCTGTGTCAGATGTGTAAGATAAGATGAATCCATCCCATTCCAAGCGGAAGCCGATATTTTTAGGGTCCCCATGAATAGTAGGTGTGGCGGTGATCTTAAGATCATCAAATCTAAATGTTTCACCAGCTTCCATTACTTTCACTTTCGATTTACTCAAGTGATATTCTGAGATACAGGGCCCCCATTTCTGGTATCCGTTAATAACACTCTCACTACCAATTACCATGCCCTTATTCCTGGTCATCCCCCTAGTCATTGCTTCAATTAAGACCTCAGCATCGCTATAATGGTCGGTGTGAGAGTGTGATACCAGGATTCCATGGAGTTTAAGGGGGTTAACACCGAACTGGTAACTTCTTACCAGAGCCCCAGGCCCAGGATCCAAGTGCAGGTTTTTACCATCAATACCGTCGATTCTAAATCCGCCGGTCATCCTGCGCTGAGTTATAGTGGCGAAAGCGTCCGCCACCACTTCCTAAAAAGGTTAGGTTCATATTTTCACCATGATTTGTATAATATTAAACTATTGTATCTTAATTAGTTAAACTCTAGTTTAAACACTTTGGTATTGATTACTCTGATTTACAAAGTATGATATCACAGCTTAAGGGGGATTTATTCTTTTTTATACATAGATTTTCATCTTCAATCACCACTAGATCTCCGACACTTAATGGTGATGGTTTTTCCATTTTCATGTAAATGGTATCTCCGGCCTTAGCAAGGACATCCCAGTTCATATTCAATGCTTCAACTCCATCAGTAAGAATTACTTCAACTTTATCTGCTTCCACATTTTTTACTCTTCCTACTTCGCCCTGATTTATGATTCGGTTTGACATTTGAATATCCTTGCGTTGTTCCAGCATTTCCTTTCTGAGTGTTTCTCTCCATTTCGCCAGTTTTTTAACATCATGGATCAGGGTGGTTCTAAGTAATTCCATGGCCTGCTTATGATCCATTTGAGGATGGATCATGAATATGTCATATTCTCTGCTTACAGATGGGGTGGTTTGGGCCAATTTTTCAATGACTTTTTTGAATATATCTTTGACTTCTTCAAGGTTGATTTTGGATTTCCAATGCCTTTTAAGCTCTTTACTAGCTAATTCTTTGGTAATTTTGTTTCCAAAAATCACTATAGAGCTTTTTCCACTTTTCACATTTTTGATCTGGGATCCAGAAAGTTCAACTTGGTGATAGCCATTGGTGGTTGCGTATATTCTTTTTCTCTTAGTTTCGTGAGTGGCTCGAACTTTAACCTCCCCCACCAGTACTTTTCCCAGATCACGCACTTTTACTCCATCATCAGTAATTTTAAGATTTATTCCAAGTTCATCTGCCCTTTTTATGAGTTTTTCGTCAGTTTTAATCTTTCCCGAGTATAACTCTTCTTCAAGAATTTCTCGCTGATCTTTATTGCCTAAAAAACCTATGCTTCGCTTGTCGCCAACCATCACACAGCCTTTACTCCCAATATAAGTCATAATAAGGCTCATTCAATCACCATCCGAACTTTTTTTAGATTTATAATTTTTTTCATCAAATTGAATTCATCTATAATTTTACAATGAATATTGATCAATGTAGATTAAAATTCTTATGCTTACAGATAACATTTTTTTCTAGGAATTGGGGAAGTGATTTTTACGTGCAATAACTGGCTAATTCTGTCTTGATGGTTGTTTAAATGATGATGAATATGGGGAAAAATTATTTTTTTCCTAAAAAAAATCATGGGGGATAATGAAAGTTGCCAATAGAAAAATAACTTGTTTGTGTAATTAGTTTGTATTGTTGGAAATAGATTTTTCTTTTTTTAGATTGGTATTTTTATGTTGATTGAGTAAAAATGAAAAAAATGATAAAAATGTAAAGTAAATTTTAAAAATGATTTTATTTGGATAATTAGTGGTCTATTCTTTTTCCATGAATGGTACACTAAATTTGAAAATACAATTTTCTCTTCCATCGGCGATGGTGGCTCTTTTAGTTACTTTACCTTCCATCCCAGTCCAATCAAAGGATTGTTGTATTATGGCTTGGCAGTTTAAGCAGAAAACTGGTTTTTTCTTCGCATCTTCTAGCCAGGGGCAGTTAAGAAATTTAAAAAAATATTCTTTGCCTTTAGCGTCGATTTTTGTTTGTATACCAAATTCGGTGAATAGTTGGGCAATCCAATCAAGGTAAGCATTATAAATTCCTTTCAAATCATCTATGCCTTTTTCTTCCACAGTATCTCCAAGTTCTTGTTCAAAACGGGGTCTCATGTCTTCTTCAAGCCGTGATGCGAAGAGTTTTAGTAGGGTATTTCTTAGTTCAACATCGGACTGATCTGCAGAGGTGGGCATGTTCATGATAAAATCATAAAAATCGGCTAATATTTTTTTCTTGAGGTTTTCACTCTTTTTCTGGTCTTCAGCGTGTTTATATAAAGCCATTTCTAGATTAGCATTCAATTCACTCTTTTTAAATGGTTTGATGATATAGCCGTAGGGTTCGGTCATTCGGGCTCTTTCCAGGACTTCTTCATCTGAGTAGGCAGTTAAGTAGATAACTGGGATATCTAACTGATTTCGTATTTTTGCTGCAGCTTCTATACCGTCCATTTTCCCTTTTAGGACAATGTCCATCAAAATCAGGTCTGGTTCTTCTCGTAATGCTGTTTGAACAGCGTCTTCTCCAGTGAATACAATGTCTACTACTGCATAATCTAGTTCTTCCAATTTCTGTTTAATGCCCATGGCAACTATTGCTTCATCTTCAACCACAAGTATACGAGATTTTGCCATTAGATCCGCTCCTTATATTTAAGTTCATCAAACTCAATCAAGAACTCTTTATTCTCCTCATTCATTGTCATTTCTCCATTTAACTGCATAACCAAGCTTTTAATAAGCTTTATTCCTAATGTATTGGTATTTCCTATTTTAAAGTCCTTGGGAAATGGTTTTCCGTCATCTTTAATTCTCATTATATATTTGTCTTTATTTTTTTCTGACAGTTCAAGATCTATATTTCCTTCACCATGGGGAAATGCATGTTTTAGAATGTTAGAGATCATTTCATTAATGATGAGACCACAAGGGATTGCAGTTTCCATGCCCATTATGATATTATTTATTTTTATATTAATTTTGATCTTTTCAGGGTCCACACCAAAAGAGTGGAATAGATCATCTATGAGGTTTTTCACATAGTTTTGGAAGTTGATGTTGGTTAAATCTTCCGATTGGTACAAGTTTTCATGTATCAAGGATATGGAGGTTATTCTATTCTGACTTTCCCTGTAAAGATTTTTCATGTGATTATCATCTATTTCAGATGATTGAAGGCTTAATAGGGTGGATACTATTTGCAAATTATTCTTCACACGATGATGGACTTCACGTAGTAGAAGTTCTTTCTCTTGGAGTGATCTCATTATCCTGTCTTCAGCCAGTTTACGTTCAGTTATGTCACGACCCACTCCAACAAATGCTTTTAGATTTCCATCATCATCTAACAGGGCTTTGTTTGCCCATGAGATCCAGCGCCATCCATTCATGGTTAAGAGGCGGTGTTCCAAGAAAGATACATATGGAGGATTATTTAGTTTATCCAGGGCTCGGAGAGTTTTTTTCTGATCATCCTGATGTACTAATGGTAAAAAGTTACTCCCCACAATCATTTCCTCAGTACGCCCCAGCACTTCACAGAATGAAGGACTTGCAAAGAGTATATCGCCTTCTGGATCGAATTTAACAACCATGTCGGTCTGGTTTTCCACCATAAGCCTGTACTTTTCTTCACTCTCCAGCAGAGCTTCTTCAGCCTTCTTTTTTTCCAATTGTTCTTTTAATTCTTTAAGGGCTCTTTGAACAGCGTATCCCAATTTAGAGAGATTATGTTTAAGCACATAATCGGTTGCACCTTTTTTGAGCATTTCTACTGCAAATTCTTCCCCGATCTTTCCACTGACAAAGATGAAAGGAGTGTGTGGAGATTTTTCCTGGGCAATATGAAGTGCGGTTACTCCATCAAACTGAGGTAGGGAGTGGTCTGCAAGTATTATGTGCGGTTGCCATTCTTGTACTTCTCTAATGTAATCTTCTTTTCTTTCAACAAGATGGCTCTCAAATTCGAAACCTTCTTTTTTTAACTCTCTTATAATGAGTTCCGCATCTAAGGGGACGTCTTCTAATATTAAGACTCTAATAATTTCTTCCATAACATCACTAAGGGGGATTATTTATTAACATCCAGTAGAATCCTAGTGTAGAAACTGCTTCTATGAAATCATCAAATTCCACTGGTTTACTGACGTAACTATTAACCCCTAATTTGTAACTTTCAACAATGTCTCGATCTTCTTTTGAGGATGTTAAAACCACTACTGGTATTTTGTTGGTTCGTTCATCTGCTTTTATTTTTTGCAGCACTTCTAACCCATCTACTTTTGGCATCCTTAAATCAAGTAATATTAGTTTTGGAATATTTTCAAAATTCCTCTCGGCAAACTGTCCAGTTGCAAATATAAAGTCAAGTGCTTCTGCCCCATCTTTTACCCAGACAACTTGGTTTGCCAGATTTCTTCTTTTAAGAGCTCTCATGGTCAGTTCTGCGTCAGTGGGGTTATCTTCCACCAATAGAATTTCAGCTTCTTCAACATCCATTTATACACCTTCTAATATTATTTAAATCTTAGATTTTATTATGCGTTTTAAAAGTATTGGTTAGGCAAATGTCATTTCTTTTTGGGTTTGTCTTTAGGTAGGGTGAAATAGATGGTTGCACCTTGATCAACGGCTCCTTCACCCCAAACATTTCCTTCATGTCGTCGAATAACTCTTTGCACGATTGAAAGTCCGACACCAGTTCCTTCAAATTCTTCAGGACTGTGTAATCTCTGGAAGAGGCCGAAAAGTTTATTAATATATTTCATGTCAAACCCAGCTCCATTATCTTTGACAAAATATACAATTTCTTTTCCCTCTTTTTTACTTCCTATCTCAATAATAGCCGGGGTCTTGTTTTTTGTAAACTTAATAGCATTACCAATAAGGTTTTGGAATACTTGGCCCAGCATTGCCCGGTCACCATAAGCATTAGGAATATCTGTAATAATAAATTCAATATCTCTATCAGCTACATCAGCACTAAATTCATCAAAAACGCTTTTTGCCAAGGCTGCCATGTCTATTTCGTTTAAAACCATTTCTTGACGGCTTGCTCTGGATAAAAGGAGAATATCATCAATTAAGTGTCCCATTTTAGCAGTATTTTCCCTTACAATATTAAGAAGTCGCATTCCTTCTTCATCCAGCGTATCCTCATAATCCTCAATTAGTATTCGTGAAAAACCATCAATTGCTCTTAAAGGAACTCTTAAATCATGAGAAACAGAGTATGCAAATGCTTCCAGCTCCTGGTTTGCGTCTTCTAGCTTTTTACTTTGTTTTTCAAGTTTTCTGTTTAAATAATTAAGTTTCCGAATTTTTTCAATTCTCTCGGCAATAATTGCTACTAAAATAATTACAACAATTAGCATTAATAAACGAAGGAGATCATCACTGATAGGTAGTTTTGAAGCGTTAAACGTCGGTGCTATTTCAGATAAAGTAATCAGAATTGGGCTAATTACCATATTTTTACCTCCTTAAAAAAACTATTGATTCATGTTCCCCATATCTACATTTAACCATATTTTTACTTACAATACAAATAATTCCACCACAAATCCATTAATCCAGATTAGCAAACTCATGAATATGGGTTTAATAGGACATGCTTATAGAATCTTTTGTACTGTTAAATCTTTTATTAGAATTTATATGGTGTAATATATTAATAAACATGTTATATTAATTTGGGAGTAATTACAAGAAAACAGCGACAAGATAAAAATTTAAAAAAAAATTAGATAAACTTCATTATGAATATTTTTAGGAGAAAAAAAATCCAGTTTTATGTTAATAAATTTTTCTTACTTCTCATTTTGTTCATTTTCCACGATTTTCTGTTGTTGATTTACTTAACTCTTTTTCATGACTTATTTTTGGATTTATGGATTTAGAAGCTTTATTTAAGACTTCTTTTAAAAATTCCCCAGTATATGATCCGCTAGTGGCAATTTCTTCTGGCGTACCTTGGGCAACTACCATCCCCCCACCGTCTCCACCTTCAGGTCCCAAATCAATGATATAATCAGCGGTTTTAATCACATCTAGGTTGTGTTCAATCACCAAGACAGTGTTTCCTCCATCACGTAGCCGTTCCAAAACTTGTAAGAGTTTCTTAATGTCTGCAAAATGCAATCCAGTTGTGGGTTCATCTAATATATACAGTGTGTGGCCAGTGCTTTGACGGCTCAATTCTTTGGCTAATTTAACCCTTTGAGCTTCTCCTCCAGATAAAGTTGTGGCAGGTTGTCCTAGCTTAATGTAACTCAAACCCACATCGTCCAAAGTCTTTAATTTCTTTTTTATACGTGGAATACTATCAAAAAATTCCAATGCTTCTTCAACAGTCATATCTAGAACTTCAGAGATGTTTTTCCCCTTATAACGAATTTCAAGGGTTTCCCTATTATATCTTTTACCTTTACAGACTTCACAAGGCACATAAACATCAGCTAAAAAGTGCATTTCAATCTTAATTATACCGTCACCAGAACAAGCTTCACATCTTCCTCCTTTAACATTAAAACTGAACCTTCCTGGTTTGTAACCTCTCTTCTTAGAAGTGGGTGTCTGGGCAAATATTTCCCGAATATATGTAAACACCCCTGTATAAGTAGCCGGGTTTGAACGTGGAGTACGACCTATAGGGGATTGATCTATGATGATGATTTTATCCACATTTTCTACACCTGTAATCGCATCATGTTTGCCTGGATTTAAGTGTTTATTGTTTAAAATACCATAAAGTCCCCGGTAGAGAACATCATTAATTAAAGTACTCTTACCTGATCCAGAAACTCCTGTAATGCAAGTAAAAACTCCCATTGGGAATTTTACATCAATATTTTTCAAGTTATGTTCCCTGGCACCCTTCACAGTTAAATAGTTCCCATTGGGGGGCATGCGATTTACAGGGAGTGGTATACTCTCTTGCCGGGAAAGGTAATGACCAGTTATAGAATCAGGGTTTTCCATTATTTCTTGGGGAGTTCCAGTTGCTGTTATCCAGCCGCCATGTTCACCAGCTCCAGGTCCGATATCTACTACATAATCTGCGCTGAGTATAGTATCTTCGTCGTGTTCCACTACAATAAGAGTGTTTCCGATATCCCTTAATTTTTTAAGAGTTTCGATGAGTTGATGGTTGTCGCGCTGATGAAGGCCTATGCTTGGTTCGTCCAAAATGTAGAGAACTCCCACCAATCTAGAACCAATTTGTGTTGCTAAGCGTATTCGCTGAGCTTCTCCACCCGAAAGACTTCCCGAAGATCTATCTAAGGTAATGTAATCCAAACCCACATCTTTCAGGAATTTCAAACGTTCCTTTATTTCTTTTAAAACTTCATGACCAATGTACTGGTCTCTTTGGGATAATTTCAGAGATTCAAAGAATTCATAAGAATGTTTTATAGGCATTTCTACTACTTCTGGAATATTTTTATCACCAACAGTCACGCTACGACTTTCAGGCTTTAAACGGGTCCCATCACACGCTGGACATTTCCTATCGCTCATGAAATGACCCATATAACTACGCATATAATTGGATTTGGTTTCCATGTATATTCTCTCCATACGCCGCACAACGCCCTCAAAATAACGATTCACCCGGTGTAAACGGTTTTTCCGTTGGAAAACAAATTCAATCTTATCTGGAGATCCATACAAAATAATTTCCTGATATTTTTGGGGAAGATCATGGAAGGGAGTGTCCATGCTGAAGCCATAATGGTCAGCTACTGCCCTTAACATCTGCCCATAATAATTATCCCTGTGTTTAGATTTACTCCACGGCAATATTGCTCCTTCATTTAAGGAGAGCTCATGGTCTGGTACCACCAAATCTGCGTCAATTTCGAGTTTACTTCCTAATCCATTACATTCTGGACAAGCTCCATGGGGACTGTTGAATGAAAACATTCTGGGGCTGATTTCCTCAAAATTTATTCCACAATCTGCACAAGCAAAATGTTCACTGTAAATTTTCTCTTTTCCATTTTCTGAGGATCCTTGAACTACTATTAGAAGCCCTTCCCCCAATTCCAGTGCAGTTTCCACAGAATCTGCCAGTCTACTTTCAAAGTCACGGTCGTAACGGATTACCAAGCGGTCTACCACAACTTCAATACTGTGTTTGAAGTTCTTTTCCAATTGCAAGTCTGAGTCCAGATTATGGATTTCTCCATCAACCCTTACCCTTACAAAACCTTTCCGTCGCAGTTCTTGGAAAACCTTTTTATGCTCACCCTTCCTGTCCCGGATCAGGGGTGCGAGGATTTGTATTTTACTACCTTCCTTTTCTTGGAGTATGCTGTCCACAATTTGGCTAGCTGTCTGCTGACTTATGGCTTTACCGCACTGATGGCAATGTGGAGTGCCAATGCGTGCATAGAGAAGTCTTAAATAATCATAAATCTCGGTTACAGTACCAACAGTTGAACGAGGATTCATTCGAGTTGTTTTTTGGTCAATGGATATAGCGGGGGATAATCCTTCAATATAATCTACTTCTGGTTTTTTCATCTGCCCCAAAAATTGTCTAGCATAAGCTGAGAGTGATTCCACGTAACGTCTCTGTCCTTCAGCATAAATAGTGTCAAAAGCCAGGGAAGACTTTCCAGATCCACTAATTCCAGTAATAACTACGAACTTGTCTCGAGGGATATTTAAGTCTATATTTTTTAAATTATGCTCCCTGGCACCTTTTATAAGAATATTTTCTTTCTTATTCATGAATACGAAACTCCTCTAATCTGAAACTCCTTCCAACATCAATATTTTGTCACGAATACTGGCTGCTTCTTCAAAATCCAGTCTGGCAGCTGCTTTTTTCATTTCCTCTTTCAAATCTTTAATTAAAAGACGTAATTCGTCTTTAGGCATTTTATCCACATCATCACGCATAATAACGTCTTTTTGAGACGTTTTCTCTTTCAAAGTCCGCTCAGTACTTCTCGGAATGATTCCATGGTCTTTATTATATTGTAACTGCATCTTACGTCTTTTATTTGTAATTTGTACTGCATTACGGACAGAATCAGTCATTTCATCTGCATATATCATTACTTGGCCTTCAACATTCCGTGAAGCTCTACCAATGGTCTGTATTAATGAGGATTCAGAGCGAAGAAATCCTTCCTTATCTGCGTCCAAAATACCAACTAACCCTACTTCTGGGAGATCCAATCCTTCTCTGAGGAGGTTAACGCCCACCAAACAGTTGAATTCTCCTCTACGCAAGTCGTCGATTATATCTATTCGTTCCAGGGTGCTAATCTCTGAGTGTAGGTAACGAACTTTTACACCAGCACGTGCATAATAGTCAGTTAAGTCTTCGGCCATGCGTTTGGTTAATGTAGTTACCAACACTCGCTGACCATCATTTACCTTTTTCCTGATTTGTCCAAGAAGATGGTCAACTTGGCCACGAACTGGATTTAACATCACTTCCGGGTCCACCAAACCTGTGGGGCGGATAATTTGCTCTGCTACTTGTTGGCTAAGATTAAGTTCGTATTGGGCAGGGGTTGCTGATACATAAATCACCTGATTCTGCAAACTTTCAAATTCTTCAAAATTTAGGGGTCTGTTTTCACGAGCTGAAGGTAATCTGAAACCGTAATTAACTAATACATCCTTACGTGCCCGATCTCCAGCATACATTCCTCTTATTTGGGGTACGGTAACATGTGATTCATCAATTATAGTAAGATAATCATCAGGGAAGTAACGCAGTAGACTGTAAGGTGTTTCATCCCATTTACGACCAGAAATATGCATACTATAATTTTCAATTCCCTGGCAGTAACCCATTTCCCTCAACATCTCCAAATCAAATCTAGTGCGTTGTTCCAGTCTATGAGCTTCAACAAGCTTATTTTCTGCCTCTAAAACTCTTAATCTGTCTTCTAATTCATCTTCAATTGCACTTAAGGCTTTTTCCATTTTGTCAGGCGTAGTTACAAAGTGTTTTGCAGGGAATACCACAACTTTATCTAGATCACGGGTGGCTTGACCTCTTACATGATCTATGAATGATAGTTTGTCCACTTCATCTCCAAAAAGCTCTACTCGGATAGGGGTTTTCCCCTGAGCAGGGAATATCTCAACTACATCTCCACGCACTCTGAACTTTCCACGTGTAAAATCAATATCATTACGTTCATATTGCATTTCAACCAGTTTTGAGAGTATTTCCTCCCGGTCGATTTGTTGTCCCACTTCAAGTAAGAGTACCAGGTTTCCGTAGTCTTCTGGAGCACCAATACCATAAATACAAGACACACTGGCCACTACAATAACATCTTCCCTGCTGAGGAGTGATTGAGTTGTGCTATGGCGCATCATATCGATTTCTTCATTAATAGACGATTCTTTATCAATGTAAGTATCTGTCTGGGGAACATAAGCCTCTGGCTGATAATAATCATAATAACTGACAAAGTATTCAACAGCATTATTAGGAAAAAGCTCTCGAAACTCCTCATAGAGTTGTGCTGCCAGTGTTTTATTGTGAGAAATTACTAGAGTGGGTTTCTGCACTTGTTTAATAACATTGGCCATTGTAAAAGTTTTCCCAGAACCAGTAACTCCTAAAAGGGTCTGGTGTTTCATCCCACTACAAACACCTTCAGACAAAGATTTAATGGCTTTAGGCTGGTCTCCCAAAGGTTTATAAGTCGACAAAAGTTCAAATTTTCTCATTGATCAGTCCTCTCTTGAAAAAACAAAATATTAATAAAGATCATTAATAAATCTAAAAACAGATTATAAATTTTCTTGACAAAATTACAATTAAATTCTATTCATTATATATTATATATAATTCACTGATCCATGAACTGTTCGTATACTACTCTTCCAATATATTTAATTAAATAATCCTTATTGGAATATTAACCATAATTTTTATTAATTGAATATCATATGCAATTTTTCATAGATTCAGGAGGATTAAAAATGTCGAATTCCATTAAACGAATAGGCAAATCATTGATACGAGCTGGAATGCTTGAAACTACACCATTATGTGTATATTTTCATGATGAAATCCCTCAAGATGCAGTACCTATGGTTTCAGTTGATAAATGTGCTGCTAAAGCGATACTTACCGCTGCTATGGATGAAAACACACCTACGCTTTATATGGGTCCGGATTGTCTCAAAGGCTTTTGTTTGGGAGGTATTACTTGGTTGGGATTTTCAAAGAAACTATCACCCTACATCAAATACTTTGTATCCACTGGGCACGAAGATTTTGCAAATGGAGATGCTGAATATTTAAAAGCCAGCCCTGAATTATTTGAGAAATTCACTGAATCAATTGGTTCAATTAATTTACCAAGGAAGAATCTAATTGTGGAACCTTGTGATAAATTCAGTGAAGACGAACAGCTAGAAAATTATGACTATGGTGATATAAGTTATCCCATTATTCGGTCATTCCTCTGTTTTGGTAATGCACAGCAAATCCGTAACCTTTGTAGTTTGATTCATTTCAGAACAACAAACCCATTTGAATCAATCATATGTCCATTTGGCCCTGCTTGTGCAACAATGATCACTTATCCTGCACATTTAGCTGAAAAAACACCAAATAATGCTGCTTTCATAGGGCCTACTGATCCTACTGGAAACCATTGGTTCCCAACAGATTTCATGGCACTGGGAATTCCCTTAAATATAGCTATAGATATGTGTAATGATTTGGATGATTCTTTTGCAGTCAAACGGCCCGAAGTTGCATACCCCAAAAATAGGGATGATGTTCGACAGTATAAACGAAAATAATAATTAGATTTTCTTACTAAAATGGAATAAGAACAGTAACAAGATTTTTCAAAAGATCATTATATGAGGATCAATTTTGTCAACCACTATTAACAACCCTGATGATTTACCAGAAAAACCAGGCGTATATCTTCTGAAGAATGTTCATGATGATATTCTATATGTGGGCAAAGCCAAATCCCTTAAAAAAAGGGTTAAAAGTTACTTCAAAGCCCAACTGGATGATCCAAAAACCAGGATTTTGATGCGCCATTTCCATCATTTAGAGTACATGGTCACTGACACTGAAAAAGAAGCCCTTATTTTGGAATCTAACCTCATAAAAAAACATTTACCCCGTTACAATATACGTCTTAAAGATGATAAACGATTTCCCTATATCCAAATTACTTCTGAAGATTATCCGAAGCTTTTAATAACCCGCAATCTCCAACATGAAGGTTCTTTTTTTTATGGTCCTTTTACGGATGTTACATCTGTTAGGAGTATTTTGAAACTTTTAAAACCAGTATTCCGCCTCAGAGATTGTAAACGGATGGATGGGCCCTGTCTTAATTATCAGATTGACCTTTGCCCAGCACCTTGCTCTGGTAACATAAATAAAGAGGATTACCAGAAAAATGTGGATAAAGTGAAGTTGTTCTTGGAAGGTCGTCATAATGAAGTTTTAGAGCTTCTGAGAAAAGAGATGGAACAAGCTGCTCAGAATCATGATTATGAAAAGGCTGCTGTCATCAGGGATCAACTGTTCTCCCTTGATGAAGTTATGGAAAAACAGAAGATGGAATTCAACAGAAGCCTAGATCAGGATGTGATATCCTATGCAGTTAATGATGATGTAGTTGTTGTGGTTGTTTTTAGAGTTAGATCAGGTAAAATCATGGGGAAAGAGGATTTTCTTATGGAAGGTGCTCAGGATAACTATCCGCAGGAGATAATTGGGGCTTTTATAAAACAGTACTACTCTGGACCTAGACCAGTGCCTGCTGAGATTCTTCTACCTATCAAGATCCAAGACGAGAAACTGATCACTCAATGGCTTTCTGAGAAAATGAACGTGGAAAATCCTGACAAACATCCTAAAAATTATGCAATATCTTTAAAAGTACCAGAAGAAGGTTTAGAATATCGTTTAGTTGAAATGGTTACTAAAAACGCGAAAATTATAACAAATCATTACCAACAAGCCAGGGTAGCGTTACTTGATCTTAAAAAATATCTTAATATCCCCAGAATCCCCCGCCGTATTGAGGCTTTTGACGTTTCTAACTTAGGGGGAAAAATGGCAGTAGCCTCCATGGTGGTTTTCGAAGATGGAAAACCTAAAAAAAGCCATTATCGTAAGTTTAAACTAAAAACTCCAGGTCCTGACGACTATGCCATGATGCGTGAAGTTCTCACCAGAAGATATGAGAAAATTGCCATTTCTGGTGGAAAAATACCTGATTTAATTATAGTTGATGGAGGTCGTGGTCAGCTTAACATAGCAAAAGAAGTTTTGAATTCATTAGATATAAAAACTGGTGTTATTGGTTTAGCTGAGGAGTTTGAACACATATTCATACCTGAAGTTTCTATCCCTATCATTTTGCCCACTGATTCTACAGCGTTACATTTGCTTCAGAGTGTAAGGGATGAAGCCCATAGATTTGCAGTAACATATCATCGAAAACTCCGACAAAAAGACCTGGAAAGATCCCTTCTGGATGAAATACCCGGTGTTGGCCCTAAACGTAAAATGAATCTTTTAAGACATTTTGGTGATTTAAATACTATAAAAAATGCCAGTACAGAACAAATTGCAGAGGTTAATGGTATAAACAAAAATTTAGCCCTTAAAATATATGATTTTTTTCACCAAGAGGATGAATGATAAGAGTTTTCTAAAAAATTGGTGTTTTACCATTATTAATAAGAAATATTATAAGTCTAATGGGGGAATATTATTATATAGCAATCATAATATTATAGGGGAGTGGCATGTCTCAAATTAAAATATTGATTGTAGAAGATGAAAGCATTGTGGCCATGGATATAAAGCACCGAGCTGAAGTTTTGGGTTATCACGTTACTGCAATCATTCCTTCAGGAGAGGAAGCCTTGGAGAATGTCGCCCAAAACAAGCCTGATTTGGTGCTTATGGACATAGTTCTAAAGGGAGAAATGGATGGAATTGAGGCAGCTCAAAAGATAAGGGATAGTTATGATATTCCCGTTGTATATTTAACTGCTTATTCTGATGAAAGAACTCTGAAAAGAGCAAAAATAACACAACCATTTGGTTATATAATAAAACCTTTTGATGATAGAGAATTACATAGCGCAGTTGAAGTAGCGTTATACAAACACCAAATGGAGAGCAAACTTAAAGAAAGCGAAAAATGGCTCTCAACAACCTTAGAAAGTATCGGAGATGCCGTTATAGCCACTGATAAACAGGGAAAAATCAAATTCATGAATCCAGTGGCTTGTGAGATAACTGGCTGGAATCATGATGACGCCATTGGCCGCCCTTTAAGCGAAATATTCAGAGTAATAAATGAGGATAATAGTTCTATTGTGGATGATCCTGTTGTTAAAGTGGTTGAAAATGATGCTATTATTGGATTACCATCACAAGTCTGCTTAATAAATAAAAAAGGACATCATATTCCTATTGATGATAGCAGTGCACCTATAAAGGATGAAAATGGAAACATTATAGGTGTGGCTCTGGTGTTCCGGGATGTAACCCAGCGCAGGAAGGAAGCCAAGGAAAGAGAAGCATTACTTAAAGACAAAGCTCGAGGAGAACTTTCTGGTTTCATTCTCAGTACTTTGCCAATATTTGCTTCTAACATTCCACCACAAGTTAGAAATAATATTGTCCAAAGTTTTGGGGATAGGTTTGAAAAACACATGAAACCCCTATTTTTGGAGGAAATGGAAAAATGTCAGATTAATCAAGGTGTGAACTTGGAAGATGAGTCACAATCATCCAAAGAAGTCATTTTTCAGTGTTATCTCTCCTGGATTAGTGAATTCATGTCTAATTTAGGTATTGTTACCAAGGCGGACATTAATTTCGAGAATGGTAAAAATAATCTTTATTTGGGCAACTGCCCCTGGATGAGTGAAACCAGTGCCAGCCCAATATTTTGCTTAATATGCCGAGCTATAGTCATACGCAGTTTCACTTGGACTTCATTAAAAGGAAATGTAGAACAAAACAAATGCATACTAGATGGTAATAAAGATTGTTCATTTGATTTCAAACTATTTTAGGCATCCAAAAAGGATTTATTAATATTTTTACTATAATTGACTTTGATGGATACAAATCAACAATTATTCCTTTATTTCAAATTTGCAAAAAAGAACCTTAACACGCCTAAAAAAATAATTATAACCCGTGAGATTATTAATTTGGAGAAAGTAGCAGAACATGTTAATTAAAAAATTATCCTAATTCACTTTTTCAAGGGGGTTTAGTATTTGGAACGAATAAAAACAGGGTTAAAAGGTATTGATCAGTTCACAGGCGGACTTCCGAGAGGTAAAACAGTCCTTATCACTGGAAACGCTGGTTCTGGGAAAACAATATTTGGTTTACAATTCGCACTTTCTTGCTGTCGACAGAATATTAAAACTGTTTACATCACAACTGAAGAGGATTCAAAGGACCTTTATACTCAAGGGTCCACCTTTGGATGGGATATTAAATCATTCACAGACAGTGGACTTTTACGTTTTATTGAACTTGCTGGTGTTAGAGCTAAAGTGACTGAGGCGGAGATCAGCATAGATGCAGAAGCAATGAAGGGAAATTTCTCAAGTTTCATCAAGAATCTACCTGAAGACACAGAAGCAGTAGTTATTGACAATATAGGTAGTTATACAGCTAAACTCAACCCCTATGAATTTCGGGATCGTTTTGATCTTCTGGTTTACGAATTAAAACAAAGAAACATCACTTCTCTGGTTATACTAGACAGTGCTACATCTAAAGAATTCAATGAAATCGCGCTATTTTCTGTTTATGGAGCAATTAAACTTATGAAAAGAGAAAATCCATACACCGGTCGAAGGGAGAGGGTGATGGATTTTGTGAAAATGAGAAGCACCAAGACACCTACTCAATTCCTGACTTATGAAATTAATGATAATGGCATCGAAATTATATCCAGCTTGGAAAGTAAGGATTAAAGAAAAATTATAGGATTAATAATGGAGAAATTTAAAAAAAGGTTCTATTAGTTCAATAATGGGAATTTGCATTGAATTTTATTCATAGTGTTCATTAGGGATTATAGTAATTGTTAACACTGTGAAACATGGCTGGGTGGAATTGGTGGATTTGTAACGACTTCTGTAGTATTGTTGGGCAATGGATCATCAGGAGTTGGGTTACTATAGGTTTGTTTTTCTTGGGGGGCTGTTTGCGGACTGTCTGTATCTTGTGATTTTAAAATATCACTTAGTGCAATGGCCCCGATAATTAACAAGCCAACTATCATCAACACTATTATTTTATCCATTTAAAACCCTCGGAATTGACTTTCTATTTATTAGATAAGGTTATATAAATTTCTATTGTCATCCTTTGCATCAAAGTGAAGAATATTTAAGTCCTAATGAATTTTATTCGACCCAATGAATTTTTATGTTATTTTCTGCAATCCCTTTAACTAAGAACTAAATAGGTTAAATCTTTTTTAAAACCGCCAGGATGAGTTTTGCAGCGTTTTCTACATCATTTATATTTACCACACTAACTGGTGTGTGTATATATCTGGATGGTGGTGATATAACGCCTGTGGGGATACCTTCTCTGGTGAGGTGGATGGCGGTGGCATCAGTGGTGCCTCCTTCACTCACTTCTAACTGATATGGTATCTCTTCTTCTCGGGCTACATCGATTAAAAGTTCTTTTACTTTGGGGTGGGTGATAATTCCTCTTCCGCTGGCATCAGTGAGTATGATGCAAGGGCCTTTACCTGCCTTTGCTGGTGCTTCTTCTTCTTTTATTCCAGGATGGTCTCCAGATATGGTTACGTCTAGGGCCAATGCCATATCTGGATTGATACGGTAGGCAGAAGTTCTTGCACCCTTAAGACCCACTTCTTCCTGAACTGTGCCCACACCATAAATGTTGGCATTGCTTTTGGCTCTTTTCATTACTTCCAAGAGAATGGCACATCCCACTCTGTTGTCCATGGCATTTCCCATTACCAGATCATTTTTCAGTTCTGTAAATTCCTGTTTAATGGTGATGGGATCACCCACATTGACCATTTGCTCCGCATCTTCCTTACTACAAGCACCGATGTCAATGAACATATTTTCATATTCTACTGGTTTTTTCTTTTCAGACGCTTTCATCCTGTGAGGAGGTTTGCTCCCTATTACACCAATGACTTTTTCTTTCTGGCTGTGGATGTAAACTTCCTGATTTAGTAACATCTGGTCGTTGATCCCACCCAGTTTAGAGAACTTTATGAATCCATTTTTATCAATATATCTTACCATAAGCCCAATTTCGTCCATGTGGGCAGCTAACATCACTTTTTTCCCATTGGGGGTTCCCTTTTTTAAGGCGATAAGGTTACCCATTTCATCAATTTCTAAATCATCCACATGTTCCTTTAATTCGTCCATCATTATGTTTCGAACTTCATCTTCGAATCCAGATACACCAGAAGCGTTAGATAGTTTTTCTAATAATTTTTTCATATTAAAACCTCAAATTCATAGAATAAAAATTAAAATTTTATTAATATTTTTTTCATTCAATCAAAGTGATGGAAATACTAAATCATACATTTCTATAAATTTTTTCCAAAGCAATTTGGATTAAAATGATTTAATGAGAATAATAATTCCAATTATAACCAACAAGATAGGGCCTGCTTGTTCCTGGAGGAAAGTGATGGGTATTATTCCCATATTAACACCATACCAGACCAGACCAACTATGATAAAGAATAAGCTGAAGTAAAGGCCCCACATATTTATGTTTCTTTTTTTATCGGGTTTGGAACTTTTTGGTTTGCTTATTGTTACATCTTCATCCATGGACATCGCCTACGATAACATTTGATAAAATACTGTTAGAATGCTCATATGCTTAGTTATATCCCTTGATATGATTTTTATTCATTTTTTAAGTAGTGATTTGTAATTGTTTTGATCCCGTGTTTGTTTGTGTATGATTTAACTTATAGATACTGTTATACCACTATATCCTTGTGAACTAAGGGATCTTTGCACACTTTTTAAGATCGTATTTTTTTCACTGGGATTCACTTCACGCGAAAGATGTATAGTAACCTTTTTGGTTCCATCCATTTGGATACCATTGACTTTAACTGGTAAAGTTCCGGGATTGCTAATCCCCATTTCAGTTGTGCCGTTTTCAGCTCCAAATCTAACTGCAGTTGCAATACTATTTTTCACGCTTTGCTCATTAACAAAAACGCCAACCCCAAGCACAATAAATAGGATTATAGCTACAAAAAGGATTACTTCTACTGATAATTGTCCTTTTTCATCCATGGGAATCAATTCCTTTTGTATCTGCTTTATTTTATAATAACTAAAGTTTACATTTTTTGTAAACTTCGTACTTAAATATATCTTCGCATCTAATAAATAATATAGTATATTATCATAATATTCTTCATCTTTATTAAAGTATATATCATGATTTGAGTATTATTAATTCAAAAAGTTATATAGTTAAAAAAACAAATTAATCTATAGTATACACAATTTATAGAATACTATATTAACACAGTAATAATTAGTTTATATTATATGTAATTTCATAATGAATATTGAATGCAGATAAAGGAGAGGGGTTTTCCTGAAATTATTTAAAAAAGATTCAAGAGGTTTAGCATTTTCGCTTGACTTATTACTGGCTCTAATTCCAATAACCATCATTTTGGGTTTAGTTGCTGCTAATATGGGCAATATTATGTTTGATACGCAGGATGTCGTTTACCGAAGTTCAATGGAACGTTCTGCTCAGGATACCAGCAATGCTCTTTTAAAAACATCAGGTACTCCTTATGATTGGGAGACCCGGGGTGCTTCTCAAGTAAAATCTGTGGGCTTGGCTAAGTACGATAGTAGTAATAAATTACCTCTTGAGTACGTTTTATCAACGGACAAGGTTGGGGCCATCACACCTGCAAATGTTCAAAGTATGTTAGGTAATCAGTACAGTTTTCAATTATTAATTACTACGTTGAAAACTGGCAAAACTATACGAGACCTTAACAGCGTAGGTAACACTAAAACTAGAGAGGATGCTCCTGATGTGGTAGCGGTCGAACGGATAGTTTCAATATCTGAATTTGATATTGTTGCAGAATTAAAAAATATAAGACTTACAAAGTCCCCAATAACTCTTACCGAGTATTTTCCAACTAATAGGGCTTATCTTGATGCATTTGATTATTATGTTTATGTTGATAATTCCGACAAAGTCAGTTCAGGATGGGTTGAGATTAATGGAGTCACTGGCAACCAAAGGGTTGTTCCAACTAGTGAATTTCCGTCATCTCCACCATTGATACGTTATATTGATCCTGTGATTCAACAATTAAAAAACGGAGAAACTTTACAACAGAACCGAATTCAGACACGACTTGCAGGATCTCCTGGAGATACGATGAATGTTTATGTCATCCGAGTACCAAAAGGAACCCCAAGTCAAGATATTAATCCTGAAAATATTCACGGAGTTAAGGCCAAGTATGTATTATATGTGTGGACAAGGTGATTCTTATGGATGAAAACGGTTATATACTCACTGCTGATTCTACCCTAGCTTTGATAGTGGTTGTAGTGTTTACTGCAACAGTGGCAAGCTACTCCATGCTACCCGTGTACATGGGTCAAGATCACCAGCATCTGGAGGCTCTTGGAGACAGTGTGCTGCAAACTATGGAACAAGATGGTACTCTTAAATATGCTTCTGTACAAGCTGCCAACGGCTCCACAGCTGATGCTCGTGATACTTTACAGGAGAGAATTCATGCATCAATACCTCCGGGAATAGGATACGAGGCGATTATGAATGTTGGAGGTAATGTTGTCACAGCAGATAGTTCAAGGGAACCTGAATCTCCATCGTTTGGTAAAGATATTGCCACTCGGGTAAGGGTTATTTCCGGTCCTGAGGAAGGATGGTGGGGACGTGCTTGGTTTAAATCTGAACCAGTAGAATTCATTAATAAAGAGATCCGTCTAACCACCACAGTGTGGAATTTCCACAACTGGCTTACTAACTTTTCACCATGGAACTCTGGTAATGGGTTACGAAGTTATACGTATTGGGGTAAAGGTTCTTCAGCTCAAACCATCCCATTTGCTATTCCAGCGGGTGCCCGGATATTCGGGGCCAGATATTTGGTAGGTAGTTCATCCTCACATCACGGAGCTTCTTATGGGACTAATACAGTTGTAAACGGCAGACCTGCGCTTGTGGCTAACTCTAACGAATTCGTGTTCCTCAATGTTCGACCCACTACCTCTACTCGAATGTATAATTATCTGGGGACAATACCGGTTTCATATTTGCAAACACCCAATAACAATTTTTATGTGCGATTTATACCAAGGCCTAGTACCAGTAATACTTATGATATGGCTTGGTTTGCCATTCTTGCAGATTACTCTACCAATATCACAATTCCTGAAAACGTTACTGAAGAAACTTACTCATTCCCGAATGCTGCAGGATTAGCCGTGTATAACGAGGTAGAATTGGGAAGTGGAAGGGGTTATGGTCGGATATTCGATTTAGACTCAGGGACATTGACTAATCTTAATTCTAGACGAGCAATATCTTGGAATAATATGAGGAACCGAAATCATGGTTTTGACAATGGAATTCCTTTCGTAATTACTAGTTTACCAGGAGTAACTGGGACTGGTCATGGAACTGGCGTGAGTGTTGTTCGTGACATTCCTATACCTTCCAATACTAACCTTTTAGATGCTTATGTGGTTGTTAACAGTTGGGGGGCAAATGACGGTGCTCTGGTAGAGGTATGGGATAGTCAGTCCAATAATTGGCGAACTGTTTTCAATTCTTTTAATGTGGATGGAATTACTTACAGTGACCGGTCTGATGGTTATGGTAACCTTCCGGGGATTATATATCTTGGAGATCAATTAAGAACAGGTGCAAATAACAAAGTTCGGGTTACTGTGTTTGATGATGTTCCATCATCAGATTATGACCTTTGTGGTGTCGAAGATTCGTATGTTAAGGTTTTCACCAGCCCATATAAGGTAAGATGGAGCACTTATCCCTTCAGAAGTCATCAGTCTCGTAATAATGTTGAAGAACAAACCAGGTCTTTCGGGCTTACTACTGACAGCCAAAAAGCTATGATGTTTATGGGTGTGGGACTAAACACTCGACAAGTCACGGTTCGATACGATGGCACAAGTCAAATCTTATATCAGGGTCCAGTACCATTTTCTTTGGATCTGGCCGAATTGGATGCTCAAAAAAGGTTTTTCAGAATTACAACCCCTGATTCAACTCCAGGCAACTATACACTCAGACCGGGAAGTTATTCTATAAGAGTCAGAGTGGATGGACCGTCTAATGCTTGGGAGTCTGGTGATTATGATGCTAATGCTGCCATATTTTCAGGTACCAGGATTGCTGTAATAAATCCTCAAATCCAGAATGAGTGGTCTGCAGGGATGGGTAGAAATCCTCAAGATGCCATGGCTAATGCTACAGCTATATTGCTTCAGAAATATCCTGGAATTAATCCCGATGATGTGCATACTTCTGCCTTGTTTGCTGGTAACACACCCAATGCGGTTACCATCCGGTTAAAGTTATGGAAACAATAGAATTTATATGAAAGAATAGGAATTTGATAAAATGGATGAAAAGGGTTATACCATCACTCCAGTAGCATTATTACTGATGATACCGGTGATAATATTGGCGGTGGCCTTTGGGGATGTTGTTGATGAGGTGAATCAATTTTCTACAATAACCATAGGTAGTGATGTCACAGAAGGTACTGTTTCTGCTGTTTACACTTATATAAAGTATGGAGCCGCTGATTCAGGGCGGTGGGGTGCTTATAATGTTACCAGGACTGTAATTGACCGACAACATTTCCTTACTGATAGCAAACTTCACGTCAGAGAAGTTGTTGCTGGTCAACTAAGTGAACATGTTGTTGATTCTTGTAGTAAACTGTCCCGGGAAACCGGTAGAAATATTTCAATTAACAATAAACAAATTCCAATTAATACTACTAATTTCACCATGGATAATATTTTCACAGCGTCTGACATTGAAGTTTCCCAAGTTGATGCCTACGGCAAGGGTGACCCTTATGGTTTCTATGTTGTGGTGAAAGCAGGGGTACCTATAAAGGTTGAACAGGAAGGCCAAGTTTATGAGGGGACATTACCGGAAATAAGGGGTTATGCTCCTATTATTGGTATGGAAGATCCTTACATATGGATTCAGAGCAGTTTTAGAACTAGAAATGCTATTTATCCTTATTCCCAATATGAAAAAGCATATGATGGTTCTTTAATTTTCCACTTTGATGATAGAGTAGACATAAATCGTGTCAAGATTGAGAACTTAGGAGATTGTTTAAACGGCACAGGCAATCCTGAGAAAATTCCTGGCATGCCTCAATATTTCCCAAACCCAAATGGACTTAACTTCTTTGAAAGATTACAGGGAAGTCAAATAGCTGGTGAGCAAGCTGACACCCGTTTGAGCACGTTTGTAGTGGGCGATCCATTAAGTGACATGCACCAAGGAAAGACCATATCTGCGGTAGATATTGAATACTTTGCAGAACCTCCAATAGCTGGCACTAAAATAATGCTTGGTGGTAATGATTATCTTGATTCTAGGGGTGCTGTTTTCTATTTATCATCAACGTACAAAACTCGTTTCGCGCTGCAAAGTAATTACAATAGTAATAAACCATAATCTACAGGTGAAAAAGTTGTATCCGGACAAAAAAGGACAAATAAGTGCTGAATTTTTATTAATTACATTTGTTGTCCTATTTATTTTGGCAGGCATGCTTGCACTGGTTTCTGATGGAATGAGCCAGACACAATCAGCAGATATAGGTAAGGCTAGAGTTGTGGGTGAAAAATATGCTAGTGCTATAAATGCAGTCCATGTTGCAGGAAATGGATATTCTGCTAACTTCACTATTCCGGGAGGCATAACTGTGCCCTCTACAACATTCACTGTAAATGATGCTACTGATTCTGTTGATGTCAAGTTTAAGGGCAAAACAATTAATATTCCAGTAATCCCCTCCGATCTGACTACCTTTACTGTTACCAGCTCATCTACTGACAAAGTAGTTACTATCTCAAACAAAAATGGTAAAATATCATTCAAATTAAATAATTAGTGAAACATTAAAATACTGGAACATTAAAAAGGTATTGCTATGGATATTGATCTAGGTGAAGGTTGGGAGAAAAAGGCACTGATTGTTGTGGCGGTTGTGGTTTTTATACTGGTAGCTTATGCATATAATCCATTTCAACCCAAACCAAACATAACCAGTGCGAATGAATCTTACAAACCACCATCACCTGCACGGGTGAACCCCCCTTCTATTGATTCTAACGAATCTAACAATTCTGCTGAAACAAGCCAAAATAATACTTTTTTAATATCTTCGGATAAGGCTAAACAGATAGCTTTAGCTGAATATTCGGGGTATTCTGCGTCAGAACCAATGCATGGAACCATAGTGCTAAATCAGACCACAGTTGTTGTCTGGATCGTTCCATTAACAAAAAGTTCCCAACCTTCAAAAACAGTCTATGTTGATGTCAACACCGGGAAAATTGTAAAACTAACCTGATATGGCTCTATTTATAAATTAATTCAATAACAAAAATTTCGAAAAATTTGACAATTCACAGATAAAGCTTGACTATCCAGAGATGAAACCATGGAAACACTATTTGTAATTGTAATGATTATATTATTTTTTCTTCTCATGGCCTTTGTTTTTTCCACCGCACTTTTAACACCTTTCATCGGTAAAAAAAATCTATTATTCGTGATCGGTTTGGGTTTTGTGGTGGGTCTGATTGGTGGAGCCTTTTTCATTGCACCAGTATATGATGATCTTCCGGACATGGCCCGCGCTGTTTACATGTCATCCAGTGACCAGCAGGAAGTCATTACATTAAATATTTCTACAGATAGTGATGTTAACCGAGCTATTGCAGATGTTAAAGAAATTCCAGGAGTTTTAAGTGTTGAAAGTGGTAAGATAACTGTTAAAACAACCCATATTAGTAGTGACTGGAAAAGTAGTTTGGAATCACGTATGACCACTGCAGTTAACAACATCACTTCAGGCAAGATCGTTTCCAATGAAACGATTATGGTTGAATTAGAACCCGGTAGTGACCCCACCGCCGTGATCAAAAAACTCAAAAACTGGATGAACTTGGTAAGTGGTATTGACATCAGATTCAGCATAGTCGAAGTTAAGGTAGTGGTAGATGCATCAAAGGTAGATGATGTTGTCAGACAATTACCTCAAGGTGAAGTAGTAGTAAATGGGATCAGTGGTCCGGTGGAAAAAGAAATCAAAACCCTTAAAAAAACCCTCCCTCCAAACAACAATGTTATTATATTCTGCGGATTTTTTGGCGCGATTGTTGGTATATTGGGAATGTTCATTGACACCATTCTCCAAGGATTAAAAGCAATTATTGGTCGTTTGCTTAAAAAAGGGAGTTAACTAATTTTTTTTAGAATTTTTAATAAAAATTTTAATAATAATTACTGAATTAAAGATGAATTACCGATTTAATTAAATAGGATGTTGGATATGAAGGCAGCTATACTTTTTTCTGGAGGTAAAGATAGCATAATGGCCACATATAAAGCTATTATGGGTGGATGGCAAGTGGAATACCTTCTCAGTGTTTTTTCAACCAATCTTCACTCTTACATGTTTCATGTTCCAAATATCCACCTTACTCCGCTTCTTTCCAATGCATTGGAAATAAATTTGATGCAAACTGAAACCCTGGGTAAAAAGGAAGAAGAATTAAAAGACCTTCAAAATGCTCTTTTAAAACTTAAAGATAAGGGTGTTGGGGCCATATTCACTGGAGCAATTGCCTCCAATTATCAAAAATCACGTATAGATCACATCTGCCAGGAAATAGGAATAGAATCTCATTCCCCACTCTGGCACATTGACCCAGAAGAATATATGAAAGAGGTGATCAAGCTAGGATTTGAAGTTATGATTACCAGTGTATCTGCAGATGGACTGGATGAATCATGGTTAGGGAGAATAATCGATGAAGAACTATTGGAAGAGTTAAAAGATCTCCATGAAAAATATGGTTTCCACTTGGCATTCGAAGGTGGTGAAGCTGAAACATTGGTTCTCAACGGTCCAATATTCAAAAAGAAACTCAATATATTGAAATATAGGAAGGTTTGGAATAGGGATAATGGGTATATAGTCATTGAAGATGCAGTGTTGGAAGATAAAGATTAATTTTTAGGGGAATTTTATACTAGTTAATGTTTTTTCCCAGATCAATTAAAACTCACTTTTCGATCCTTAAAATGAATATTAATTAATTTTCATGGTGGGCATAACCAGTCAATAAGTTCATCTGGATTTTCTGTATGAATTATAACTTCTATTTCTCCCAGGGGAGATAAATCATCTTCAACTAAGTTAATTTTACCTGCAAAAGCAGCTTGTTTGCTTATTTTAAATTCAATTTTATTAGAATCCTGATTTAACACCTTTAAGAGTATTTTGCGTGCAGCGTCTCTAATTCGTTGTTTTTCAAGGAATTCTTTAAAAAAAATCAATGAGGAATAACTTCCAGTCACAGTAACTTGGTTTTCAGTTATTAACAAGTCATCATAGTCAAATATGTTGGAAAGGGCCTCAATCACTTTGTTCAGATTTTCAGTAGGATGCACCATTGCCCTTGCTTCTACTTTACAATTCATTTTCAATTATCCTCTGAACAGTTTTTTTAAATTTGTTTAAACTACCTTCATTAACTACCATAAAATCTGAATTTACTATAACTTCTCCTATTCCAAATTTCAGTTCTCGTTGATCTCTTTCCATGGATTCTTTGGAATCAGCCGAATCATCAGATCTCATCCTTTTTTTCAGCCGGAAAAAACGGGTTTCTGGTTTAGAATGCACAGCTATTACTTTAAAATCTTTAAAATTCTTCTTAAATATATTTACTTCCCATGGGCTGCGAATACCTTCAACTAGGAATAATTGGGGTTTGTTCACTCTGGATTTAGAATTAGATGATGAATTTTCCTTGGTCAAGTTCTTTATTATATCTACGCAACGACTGGCAACCACGTGTTTACCATATTCTTTCCGTAATTGCACTGCCACTATTCCGGGATCTTCATTTCTTTGCTGGGCTTCTTCCCTTATCACATCGCCCATCTTTACTACTTTCATCCCCAACTTCTCTGCAACTCTAGAAACCACGCTTTTACCAGATCCTGGCATTCCTGTTACTCCAATTACTTTCATGTTCATTCATCCTGTTTAAAATGATGGGATATTGAGTTTAGCGATTTAGAAATATTTTCAGAATTGTCAAATTTATTCACAATTCTTGTTAACTGTTTTTTGGAATATTTTTTTAGTTTGGCCACTTCCTGAATCATTAAGGGTATGGCTCTAACCACGTTATCTACTATGGTTATGGATGATGTTTGAGCTGTTCTGGATAAAGGATTCAGATCAATGGTTATGACCTTTTTCCCTAATGATACCAGTGCTTGTGCCCTGTCACCATCTTCTAATGGCACTAATACTACATCTGCTTGGTGCACACCATCAGGATGTGCACGGGATCGGGGTCCTTCCAGTCCAGGAATAGGGAGGTAATCATCATTTTTTCTCCCTAAAACTTTTGTTGCGCCCGATTTTTTTAACAGTTCCTCCATTTTCTCAACCCTTTGCGGGGTACGATAGAATAAATTGATTTCGATGGGTGCTGGAATTAAACGGGATAATTCAACAAGATGTTCTGCGCTAAGAACAGCAGTATTACCATTAACTGATATCACTGGATTTTCAGCCAGTAACATTGCAGAAACTCCACATCGAATGGCTTCAATTGCGGAAGGGCTGGTTTTTTCACCTAAAATATAGTCAAAGGCTTCACCTCTTCCATGGGCGATTAGGGCAGTGTCTGCAAGGATTCCTTCTTGGTAAGCCTTTGCCATTTTTTCCCGCAATAGAAGGGATTTGTAACGAGGATGTTTAGATGATATTTTAAGCATCTTTAGCTTCCTTTGATTTGAAAATAATTTAATTTGTCATATTTTTCTAGAAGAGAATTAAAAAATATTTATACAAACATAAAATTCACTAAAAAAGATTAAATATTAAATCTTGTTCACTGTTTCTATAATGCTAATGGGTTTGTTACCACTGTTACTCAAAACTTTGTTTTCTGTTTTTAGTTTTACTAAGTTTCCACTGGATGCCCCGTAACTGTTGTCCACTATATAAATATCTGGCTTAACATTGGACCGGATGTCATATTCTACCTTCACATAGGCCATTTTTTCTCCAGTTTCAACAACAACTCCATATGTGAAGTCACGGTGGTACCGAATCCTAAAGATAAGGTAAACCACTGCAACGGCAATCATTGAAAATATTAGAATAGTAAGAGATGGGAAAAAACTCCATGAAAATGTAATTACCAAGGTAGGGTTAGTGCCTACTAACACCAGCACAATGCCCACTGCAATATACATTAGGAAAAAATCCCGATATGCAGGGAATTCAGGGCCATACATGACTTTAACTCTGTTAAATAGGGTATAAAGAATAAACCCTACTAATAAAATAGATATAATAGCGTATAAAACCATGGGTATGAAACTCAGCAAGGTTAACACTGATAAAATGAGAAACCCAGCGGATAATATTTGCAGACGAAAGATGGTATCTTCCTTTTCCTTGGATGTGAATGGGGCAGAGATAAGGAGAACATCTGAATCTCCTTTATCTGTTGCTGGAGTTTCTTTTGATTTAATTTTTCCGTAGTCATTACTGGTTCTTTTAGACGCTTTTTCATGAAATCCAAAATTATCTTTTACCTGGGAAACATTCTCTTTTAAGTTTTCACTAACAATTTTTTCTTTCACACGATCTTGGTTGATATTTTGAAGTTTCTGAGGAATTTTTGGTATTGCCAGAATTATGGATCCCAGAAGTGAGAAAAATCCCAACATGGCATTGCCTAGTTTGCTGAATATCCCCATAATTATCACTTTAATTTTTTTTTATTATTGTTTAGAACTTGCAATTTGTCAGATAAAATAAAAATAAATATTTAATTAAATTATCTGTTTACATTATGATTAATTACCCCGTTTAATGGCTGATGGTAATTGGAGAATGATCACCAGTAGTTGGCCAAGTTACAGTAACAGTATGCCATCCTTTGGAGAAGGTAGGATTGTTTATAGTAACATTATAATTTATATTTGCGGTTATATTTTTGGAAGATTCTCCATTTAAAGGCGTATTTAGAGGTACATTCATTTGAAGATTTCCTCCGTTTACTGTTAAAGTTTGAGTTATGGGCATATAAACACTGATGGTCCTTTTTGCACCTGGGCCGTTAGCATAAACCAAGTTAACTGCATTAGCTATGCTGTTCACTGCGTTGTCAACATCTGCTGATTTAGAAATATCCATAGTGTCATTAACTGATTTACCTACTAATGGTATGGAAACAGAAGCCAATATTATCAAAATTACTACTACAGTTAATAAATATTCTGCAGATACTTGTCCTTTATTTTCCATATTAATCACTACTATTTTATGATTTATGACTGCGCATTTATATAAATATTGGCACAACATTAGTTGCTCATTAACAATCTAATCAGCTATTTTTAATGTGATTTTACATTATGGGCAGATTTAGAATTGTTAAATTATCCAAGAAATGACCATTTGCAGAATAACTAACATATCTCCAATAAAAAGGGATATTAACAGTCCAATGAAGATCGAAGGTGCGAAGGGAACTCCTCGTTTGACTTTGAATTTATTAGAAATCTTCCCTTCACTATGCAGTTTTTTAAGGAGTTCAATATCATCCGGTGTTAATCCTGCGGCTAAATTTGTAATTAACTTCTTTCCCATAGGCGTGGTCAGCATGCTAATGTCTTTAGTTTTAATTCCCTTTGTTATTTTATCCACAAAACTTTCATCATCCACATACACCTTATCATCGCGTTGGTAAAGATTATAGGCTGGTATCATTCCTTCTGAAAGTTCTTCCAGCGGATATTCATCTTGTAAGGCTTGTTTATTTATTGATGATAAAAACTTCCTTATGATTCTGATAAAGGTCATGGTGATATACAACAGAATGATACTGTAGATAGTAATTTCTAAATTATAAAATAAGGAGGCAACAACTACTAATGATACTAAAACTGCTTTCACTTGGTTCGGCAGCTTGGATATTACCAGTGTTAGCAAAATCATCAATATCAAAGAAATTATCACGATTTGCAGGCGGAGTTCTTGAGTTACAAACATGGTTATTGTTATTGATGATGTCATTACCAGTGTCAGGACAAAATTTTTTTTATAATCTTCGGTGATTGGTGAAAATAACTCGCCAATCAAATGTTTTTTAATCCTCAAAACCACGTAAAATACATAAATCAAGATAAATGGGAAAACAGATAAAATACTGTTAATAATTAAGGTTAAAGGGAAAGGATAGATTCCTTCAACAGGGAAGTGCACTCCGAATATATCGTAAGATATCAAAACAGGGGAAACTGGTAGAAGTGCTGCCAGGGCTGTGAAAAGTTTGACATCACCTCCAGCCCAAGCTCCCATCTTCCAGAAAACATATCCTAAGGCAAATACAACTCCTGTAATCACTATACATATTACAATAAACCAGATTTCACCCATCATAAAAGAATAAATCCCGTTAAGTATTATTCCCAAGGCAATAAGAGGGAACGTTAGTTTGTTAGGTATTATGCCACGTTTAAGATCAGAATAACTGGCGTAAAGACAAGCTACTATGGCGATGAAAGTGGTTATTAAAGGGATTTCAACCATCATTTAATTCCTCTATATTTTATCATTCAGATTTCCTCAATCGTTATGCATTGACTTTTGTTTATGATTCAGGAGTGTTGCTTCCAGAAATGATACAAAGATGGGATGGGCCTTGTTGGGTCGTGATTTAAATTCAGGGTGGAATTGGCAACCCAAAAACCAGGGATGATCCTTCAACTCAACCATTTCAACCAAAAAGTCGTCATGTGAAGTTCCAGAAATTATTAGTCCTTTTTCTTGTAAGATTTCCCGGTAGTCGTTGTTTAATTCATAACGATGCCGGTGGCGTTCGCTAACTTCTTTTTCACCATAGGCATCCTTAGCCATAGTTCCTTCTTTAAGTTGGCAGGGATAGGAACCCAACCTCATGGTTCCTCCAATATTTTTAATCTTTTTTTGTTCTTCCATTAGATCAATGACTGGATAAGGAGTTTCAGGGTTAAATTCTGTGCTGTGTGCATCATCAAGCCCATTAAGCCGGGCAAATTCAATCACCATGCATTGCATTCCTAAACATATTCCAAATAACGGTACCTGATGTTGTAATGAGTAACGGACTGCTTCAAGTTTTCCAGATATGCCTCGCTCCCCGAAACCTCCAGGAATAAGAATAGAATCTAGATGACTAATTTTTTCTTCATTGATTTTATTTTCGGCTTGTATCCATTCAATATTCACTTTAATTCCCACATGAGCGGCAGCATGTTTTAGAGATTCTCTGATGCTCATATAAGCATCTTCCAGTTCAACGTATTTGCCGATAATACCAACATTCACCTGATATTCATCCTGTTGAAGGGCATTAACCACTTTTTTCCATTCTTCCAAGTCTTGTTTACCGGTTTCGAGTTTAATTCTGTTTATTACATACTCTCCCACATGTTCTTGGTTCAAGATTAGGGGTACTTCATAAATTGAGTGCACATCAGGTGTGTTAATAACAGCTTCCCTTTCCACGTCACAGAAATGAGATATTTTATTTTTCAGAGGCTGATCCATAGGTAACTCCGAGCGACAAATAATCATATCGGGTATTATCCCAGTGCTTCTGAGTTCTTTAGTGCTGTGCTGAGTAGGTTTTGTCTTAAACTCACCTGCAGCTTTAAGATAGGGCACATATGTTACGTGTACAACCATAACATTGTCATGGCCTTCTTCGTTTCTAAGTTGTCTTAGTGCTTCAAGGAAGGGTTGGCTTTCAATATCCCCTACAGTTCCACCCACTTCCACCAGAACAACTTCGGCATGGCTTTCGTTGGCTATTTTTCTAATCATATCCTTTATTTTATTGGTGATATGGGGAATGATTTGTACACAGGAGCCCAAGTAATCTCCTTTACGTTCATGATCAATAACAGAAGAATATACTTTGCCAGTGGTGATATTAGATTTACCGGAGAGATTCACATCTAAAAAACGTTCATAGTGCCCTAAATCTAGATCAGTTTCCATACCATCTTCAGTCACGAAAACTTCTCCATGTTGGTAGGGGTTTAAAGTTCCAGAATCCCAGTTAAGGTATGGGTCGATCTTGATTGCTGTAACATCCACACCATATGATCTTAGAATTCTGCCAATTGAAGCTGAAGTTATCCCTTTTCCAATTGAACTTACCACACCACCAGTAACCACAATATATTTAGACAGACTAATCATCTCCTTTAAAGATTCCATTGATTATTGTTAAGGTTGATTATTATTTTTTTTAGCAACAGAATTTTATTCCCAGTTGAAATGCTCTTATTTAAAAGAGGAATAATTTCAAATAGAACTTCCTAAATAGGAACATCTATTTATTGTTGAATCTCATTAAAAAAGTTACCTAAATAAAAAGAGGAATTGAAAATGAACTCATAAAAATGGTCAAGGTGAGTAAAGCTTCAGTACTTTATTATGGGCTGCGTATTCCCAATCATCTTCAAGACCAGGCAACTTTTTCAAACCATACTTTCTTTCCAAAGCTTTCAAAATCAGGAAATCTGCTAATTGAGGGTTTTTAGGTAATAATGGGCCGTGAAGGTAGGTTCCAATACAATTGCGGTACACCATCCCCTCCTGTTTATCTTTACCATTGTTGCCATATCCCACCAACACCTTACCCAGTGGTTGATGTTCGTGATAGGTGCGCCCTCCATGGTTTTCAAAGCCCACAAATGTTTCAGGGTTTAACCCTAAACTGTTTTCGATTATAATGTTCCCAATAAGTCGTCCTTCTTCACTACGCGTGTAGTAATCGAATATTCCAAGTCCCGGAACATCGGAACCTTCTGCATCAATATATTTTTCTCCTAATAACTGATAACCACCACATATGGCCAGAACTGGGGTTCCTTCTTCAATTAATTCCCCTATTTGGTTGCTGTATTTACGAAGATGGGTGTAAACAATGTTTTGCCCACGATCCGAACCTCCTCCTATGAAAAAAAGGTCACCATCAATCAATGGGGCTTCGTGTTTCATGCTGAACCCAACCACTTCGACTTGGATGCCCCGCCACTTGCATCTTTGAGTGAGGCAAGTTACATTGCCAATATCTCCATAAAGATTTAAAAGATCTGGATACATGTGATAAATTTTTAGTTCCATAGTTTTTCCCTGAGTATTTGATTCTATTAATGTTTGTGAAAAATGTTGATACTTGGGGAGTTAATTAATTTTCAATTACATTTTTCTAAGTGTATTATGGAATTTTTAGATTCTTTAAGTATTCTCGAAAATGTGACATTTTCTTACCAGACCCTTCTAAACGTGCCAGAACAAGTTCTCGGGCCTGAAAAACTGCAGTATATGTTGGTAATAGGTAAATGATTTCTACTTCTTCTTCCAATACTTTTCCTATTGCTTGATCCATGTCATTATCTAATTCTATTAGTCCAACAGGCACCCCGGCATATTTAAGTCGTAATGCGATATCTTCAGCTCTTCGGCCTGCGCAAAAGATTTTATTAAGATTTTTAACATTACTAATTTTTTCTAATTCAGCATCCCATATCCATGACACATCCGTACCATCGGCTGGATTATCATTCAGTACAAATAGCATGGATTTATCTCGCTCATCAAGGGATATGCTGCTTATAGTTTCGGTGAGTCCGATGGGATTTTTGACCAGAGCTATTTTAACAACTTTGTCTGGGAATTGGAAATTTTCCATCCGTCCCAGATGATATTCAAATTCCCCCACTAAATGAGCAACTTTCTTCATGGGCAACCCGATTTCATGGGATGTTGATAATGCCGCGCAACAGTTATAAGCATTGAAAATACCTTCGTATGGAAAGGCAATGTCATGAGAGTTATGATCTTTTGTTTTAAACTTAAAATGGTAAACATAGTCACGATAATCTATTTGCGTAATAGTATAATCATAATCAGGGTTTTTAAAACCACAATCTGGGCATTTGTAGCTACCTAACTGGCCATAATTATAATAATCATATTCAAGGTAACTGCTGCATGAAGGGCAGAGTCTTGATTCAACTATTGCTTGTTCATCAGTGCTGTACTGGTTATGTGCAACACCATAATATATATTCTTTTTATTCAACTTTTTAAAGTCAGAAACTAGGGGATCATCAGCGTTCAGAATTAAGGTAGTTTTCAAAGGTTTAAGTGCTTCAAAAATATCCTGAAATGCTTTTTCGATCTCTCCATAGCGGTCCAATTGGTCTCGGAAGAAATTAGTTACCAGTACATAGTCTGGTTTAATATCGCGAGTCACCCTTCTAAACGAACCTTCATCAACTTCAAAGATTCCCCAATCATATTCTTTTTTTCGGTCATGTAAAAAAGCACTTACCAATCCCTGTGGCATATTTGCGCCCCGTAAATTAGAAAGAACTGAGGAAAACTCCCTTCGAAAAATGAAATTAAGCAAGTTGTTGGTGGTTGTTTTACCATTGGTCCCGGTGATTATGATCTTTTTATGGCAGCGTTGATTTACTAGTTTCAAAATTTCAGGATAAATTGCCATTGCCACTTTACCCGGCAGGGCACTGGCGCTACTTCTGAAGATTTTCCTGAGGATAAAACTGGTAACTGTACCGGTAGCAACTGCAAGAGAATATCTGAATTTTGAAGAATCTATATTGAATCCCACCTTAATGGATTGATATCAAATTTATAGGGCACTAAATAGTTAATGATTGATTCACTGTATTTTTTTACTAGAATATTTAATAAAAAATTTTAAAAACTGGTAACCGTCCATTAATTCTTTGGAACTATTTTTAAAACTTTTTTCAACTGCTACTTCATCATAGCTTTCAGTATCATCAGATTCACATCCAGGCGAATACACTGCATATGGAACAGGATCGGAAGTGTGTGTCCTAATATCAATTGGGGTTGGATGATCTGGTAATATGGCTATAGCAAAGTCACCTAATGAAGGAAGTTCTTCTAAGAGTTTACCAAGTATACGCAGATCTATACGTTCAATCGCCATTATCTTTTCCTGGATATCACCAGCATGACCTGCTTCATCTGGAGCTTCCACATGGATAAATACCAAGTCATGATTTTCAAGAGCTTCCAAGGCGAAAGTTACCTTGCCACAGTAATCAGTATCATAATATCCTGTTGCACCAGGAACATGGACATTGGTCAGCCCTAAATATGTTCCAATTCCTTTAATAAGATCCACACCAGTAATGGTTGCACCGCGAAGGCCGTAATTATCTTTAAATACAGGCATCTGGGGTTTGGTGCCCTGCCCCCATAACCAAATCATATTAGCTGGTTTTTTACCTTCATCTATCCTTTTTTTATTTACAGGATGTTTGGTTAGGATATCAGATGATTTTTGCATTAACTCATTGAGTTTAATTGAGAAAGGATGATCTTCTGGTTTTAAGAGATGTTCAAAAATGGGTTCTCCAACTACATCATGGGGAGGTGTTGAATTAAGGCTAGCTGCATCTTTATTGTTTAATACAAATAAATGCCGATAACTAGTTCCCAAATAAAATTTACCGAAACGATAAAAAGATTTATTTAAAGCTTCTATGAGTTGTGATGCTTCGGCAGTGCTAATATGTCCAGCATTAAAGTCAGCAAGCATGCCTTCATCTACAGTTATGAAGTTGCAACGAAATCCCACATCATTGTCTGATAATTCAGCCCCAATACTGGCAGCTTCCAATGGTCCGCGACCAGTGTAATACTTCTTCGGGTTGTAACCCATTATAGAAAGATTTGCCACATCTGAACCAGGTTCCATTCCCTCGGGAACAGTTTTCAATAATCCTGATGAACCATTTTTAGCTATAAAATCCATGTTAGGTGTTTGCGCACTCTGAAGGGGTGTTTTACCATCCAGTTCTTTGAGGGGAAGGTCAGTCATTCCATCTCCAATAACCACTACGTATTTCATTCATTATCTCCTAGTACTACCGAATTTTTAAAATTAGTATATAATGGAAAATGTTTAAGTTAATTATTTTTCTTGTTTCGCATTTTCCAGATGCTTACGATATCGCTTAAAATTGCTGAAGCAGTTTCCACAGAGCCTGCACCTTTCCCAACTACAGTTATATCATCTGCTAAGTCAGTTTTAAATGTGGCCACATTAAGTGTGCCTTCTACTGCAAAGGGAGAACCTTGACGAACCAAACGTGGTGATACTTCCAGATTATCAGAAGAAGCTTCTCCGATTAGCTTTATAAGTAACCCTTCTTTTTTGGCTAGAGATATTGATTCAGAGGTTATTTTTGAGATTCCTTCTACTTTAACATCTTTAAGTGTTACTGGCATGTTAAGCACTGAATTTGCCAGTATCACAATTTTACAAGCAGCATCAATACCCTCCACATCTTGGTAAGGGTCTGTTTCTGCAATTCCCATCTCTTGAGCTTCTTTCAGGGTTTGTTCATATGATGAGCCTTCATTAGCCATTCTGGATAAAATATAATTTGTTGTTCCGTTAAGTATGCCATATACGGATTCTATGCTGCACCCTGCTAGGGTTTCATGGGCTAAATTTAGAATAGGCATGGCTCCACCAACAGATGCTTCAAATTTGAATTCTACATTGTTTTTTCTGGCACAATCTGCCAGATCTTGGAATGATAATGCGAGAGGGCCTTTATTGGAGGTTACTACATCTTTACCATCTTCCATGGCTTTTAATATATGTTTATGTGCTGGTTGGCCATCATTGATATCGGTGGGGGTGACTTCTACTAAGCAGTCATATTCTATCTCATCTAAGACTTGAAGACTATCCATATTAGGATAACCATAATCAGGGTATAGTGCGATTTTACCAGTGTCATTTTTTGTCTGGAGAAGTAATTCTTCATCCAGGCCAGATTCACAAATAGCGGCTCCTGAACGATCACAGACTGCCACAATCTGGGGTTTGAGTTCATATTTATTTTTTAAATGATCTTTTTTCATGGATATAACGCGAGCTATGCCTTGCCCCACTGCTCCGAAGCCTAAAATAACAATTTTCATTAAATTCACCTGTTCATATTAGTTAATCTTTTCAGACTTCATTTATTACCAGAAAACCTTTTTCTGCACCGAGTTTTTTGATATTTTCCAGAACTTCCTTCTTCTGGCCAAAATCTGCTTCGATGACCATCATGGTAGCCGAGTTTTTAGGATCATCAGACATTTTAAGATCAAGATCAGCAACTTTAACACTATTCAATTTGTTTAATTTTGATACTGTGTCTTGGAGATCTTTTTCTACTATGTCACCCACCAGAATTGTGGTGATTTGTTCTTTGCGAAGCACACCATCAACTTGTAATATGTTAATGTCTTTAGATAAAAGAGCATCCATAACTTTATCTAAAATTTCTTTATCCCCTTCAATAGTTATATGGACTGGGACAGTACCTCTTTCGGTTTTAACATCTCTCTGGTGTATTACTGCAACAATATTAGCTCCTAATCTGCCCATTGGTTCAAAAACTTCCAAAAGTTGTCCTGGAACGTCTGGCACATCCAGCACTAAATTGAATCTCATTTAACCCACTTTCCTTTCTCAACTATGAGATTACCATCCTCATCAACATTGGTGTTTTCCATGATCTTTTCTGGGTTTTTGTCCTCAGCACGATCTTCTCGTGTTAAATTAACGTTGTCAACCATGTAATGGGTTTCTTCCAAGTCAGGTATGTTTTCCAGGACTTTGGAAAATTTTTGAAGTATTTCCTCCGCCTCTTTTTCAATTTTCAACTTATTTCACTCCTGCACAAGTATTATCAAATAATTTTTTAATCTTTTTTGGGATTTTTTATTCTTTTTATCATAATTTAAATGCAGTTTATA
Source organism: Methanobacterium sp. (assembly GCA_012838205.1). Taxonomy (NCBI): domain Archaea; kingdom Methanobacteriati; phylum Methanobacteriota; class Methanobacteria; order Methanobacteriales; family Methanobacteriaceae; genus Methanobacterium; species Methanobacterium sp. The sequence goes on along the minus strand of DUPR01000024.1, from coordinate 9,250 downwards.
TATCAATTGTTTATACTTAGCTTTTTATGAATTTAAATGTCTATAAAGTTAAAGGAATTTTTCAATCCCTGCATGTAAATTTCATCTTTTAGAATCTTCTTTGTTAATATTTTATGAATCCCTGATCCATACTGCGCAGCCTTTTTAGGCCTTTTTACAATTTCCTGAGGAACTCCTAAGTCTTTAGCCACTTCTCTCAAAATACATTTACGCAGACGGTCGTTTGATCCATGAATCTTGTATTTTAGAGGCGTATTAAGGGTTATATTCACAAAATTAAGATCTAGGTAAGGGACTCTTAATTCCACACTGTGGGCCATGGATACTTTTTCATCCCTTTCTAGATTCACATGGTAAAGATTTTTTACATCATTTTCTAGGTTTTTTTGAGCATCTATCTTGTTTTGTGTGTTAAAATTTAGGTATCTATGATAACCTGCCAAAAGTTCATCAGCACCCTGGCCAGATAACAGCACTTGAATGCCATTTTCACGGGCCATCTCCGCTGCCAGATATGCAGTCATACCCACCCCCAATTTCATCAAGTTCCACTCTTCTATAGCATTTAATACAAGGGGTGTGTAATTTCTGACAAGTTCTTCATCAACTATTCTGGTGTGGATGCTATGGCCCATATGTTCAGCTACTTTCATTGCAAAGTTAAGATCAGGTGAACCTTCACTACCCACAGTGTACAGTTCAGTTTCAACCCCCAGATCATTGCATAACACTACAAGTAGAGTACTGTCCACCCCGCCTGAGAAAGGAATTCCAACCCTTCTAAGAGAATTAACTCTCTTTTCAACAGATTTTATAAGGCTTTCTTTTATAAGGTTTTTTAAATCAGCTTTATTTTCAGAAAATCTCCCTTTAGAGAAGCTTTTATCCATAAATAACTGATTTTTCAGAGGCACTAATTCTTGGTTATGAAGCATGTGGTTTGGTGGTAGGCTATGAGTTTCATCAATTCCCACTTTCCATAAAGCCTTTCTTTCAGATGCAAATCCAAAATAATCATTGTTTGAACCATAATAAATAGGTTTAACACCTAAGGGGTCACGGACAACTACTAAATTTTTTTCATCATACACTGCAAAGGCATAATCACCATCGAGACGTTTTATGATAGGGGGTATGCAATTTAGCAAGTGACCATCATAGTAGTACATGATCAATGCCAATACAATCTCTGAATTACTATCTGTTTTAAAATCGTAATCAAATGTTTGTACAAGTTCATCACGTAATTTTTTATAGTTATATATTTCGCAGTCACATGCCAAGAAAATATTTCCTTCATTTAACAGTTGGACGGTATCAGAACCAGGAATAGATAAGAAGTTGTGCCCTAAACCCACTTTTCCTTCAGGGATTTCCAGATCATCTATTTTTCCATAAGACATGATGCCATCAACATAAACCCCAGACATATCCGGACCCCTATGTTTTAGGCTTAGTAACATTTCATGTAATTTTGCACTAATCTTTTCCCCAAAAATACCAGTAATGGCGCACATTTTAAAAAAATCCTTTTTCTTTAAATAATTTGACGTAATAATTGAAAAATTAATCTAAATATAGTATTTAAATAAATTAGAATGAAACATTATTAGTCCAAATTCTTTTAACTATTGTTCTACCTTTTTAATATTAAAAAACCATTATAAATAAAGCACTTCTTTTATTACTTGTCTTCTAATATTATGTCCAAATCATTCAACTGACTCCTTATTTCATCAGAAAGCTCCCAGTCTTTCTTTTTTCTTAATTTATTTCGGATATCAACAATGAGATCTACCAGTTCTTCTGTCAGATTCGTGTTTTTAGATGTTGAAGTGAAATTAAATCCTAAAATATTGGAAAAATCATTAAATAAAATCTGAATTTCCTGAAGAGTTTTCTGAGAAATTGTTCCCTGCTGCATATTTCGATTGATAACTCTTATAAAATCAAAAAGCAGTGAAAGTGCCAAAGGAGTGTTGAAATCATTATCCATAGCTTCCAGGAACTTTACTCTAGTTTCTTCTATTAATCTGTTGAATTGTTCTTGATTTTCTCCAGTTTCATGGACATAACTATGGGGTGATGATTCATCTGGCGAAAATTCCCTTAAATTGGGTTTTTCTGTATTAAGGAGTTTATCAATGGTTTCATAGAATTTATATATTCTTTTCAAACTATTTTGGGATTGTTCCAGAATTTCGTGGCTGAAGTCAATAGGGCTGCGGTAATGCGTAGATAATACAAAGAACCGGAAAACTTCAGGAGGATATTTTTTAATGAGTTCCTTGATGGTGATGAAGTTTCCTAGGGATTTTGACATTTTCTCACCCTTCACATTCAAAAAACCGGTGTGCATCCAGTAGCGTACCATTGGTTTTTTTCCTGATGCTGATTCCATCTGTGCTATTTCTGCTTCGTGATGGGGGAAAATCAAATCCAAACCACCTCCGTGTATGTCGTATTGTGGTCCGAAATACTCTTCAGTGATTGCAGTATCTTCAATATGCCATCCTGGACGTCCAGCACCCCATGGGGAATTCCAAACAAGTTCTTTATCCTTTTTTTTCCACAGAGCAAAATCTTCTGGATTTCTCTTGTTAGAGTCCGGGCTTATTCTGTGCACATTTAAATCTTCGATTTTACGGTTGGATAACTTCCCAAAATCAGGATATTTTGAAATGTCAAAGTAAACTCCGTTATCAGTTTCATAGGCGAATCCAGCCTCTAATAAAGTTTCAATTTGGGCTTTGATTTCTTCAATGTGTTCGGTTGCCCTAGCATATAAATTGACATTTTCCACTCCCAAGCTCTCCATATCCTTAAGATATTCTGCTTCAAATTCTCTGGCAAGATCCAGGGGGTCTTTACCTGTGGAAATTGCTCGATTAATTATTTTATCATCTATATCGGTGATATTTTGCAAGTAAAAAACACTAAAACCACGATATTTAAGGTAACGTGCTATAACATCAAAGGAGATATATGTCCGGGCATGTCCAATATGTGAATAATCGTACACTGTTGGTCCGCAGACAAAAAGTTTAATCCTATTTCCATTTAATGGTTTGAAATTTTCTTTGCTACGGGTGAGTGTGTTATAAATTTTTATCATTAGATCACGAATACTAATTTAAACCATTCGTTACAATTTAATTAGAGATTGTATTCATCTTTTACCATAAGTAATTGTAGTATTAATATCTAAAACTACTTTTTTGTTAGATAAAAGCCGAGATCGGGATTTGAACCCGAGTATCATGGTCTGCAGCCACGCACCTAGCCGCTCGGTCATCTCGGCAAAAAAGAACCTTACGATTTATTATGATATAACAATATTTGAGCTTAACGTTTTCTTATTTACTAATTGGTATAATTCTAATTTTATTTACATAAATCATTTATTTCCAATTCCCATTCATTTTACATTAATGGCTTTTTAAATCTTCACTACTCGTTCTGTTATATTCAAATAACAGAAATGTTTTATTTTTCATATTTTTAAATTTTTGTAATTTCCCATTTGTTTATCTGTTTTTTTTATCATTAAACATGATTAAAAGGAATTAATCAGATTAATCAACTTTTTCGCCTGCGTCAGGGCCTGGTTTGACTGAATATACATCAGTTACCTTAACTACAATTGCTGCTTTGGGGTTCAATTTGGTCATCACATTCTGGGCCCATTCTACTACTTCTTCAAAGATTTTACCAGATTCGAATATTTCTGCGGTTCCTTTAAATTGGTAGGGATTTTTCTGAGCATTTTTAGTAACAATGGATACGTTGGGGTTTTCTTCAATGTTCTCACGGGTTTTTTTCATATAATTATCAGCAATCAATATGCTGGTATTGTCTATAGGCCTTGCAAAACCTATGGGCACGACATTCGGAATGCCTTCGTTGCTGGTTGTTGCCAGAAAAACTAAATCCTTTTCTATTGCATCCATCATCTCATCAGTCATGGTCATATTACTCACCAAAATTCCTAAACATTGCAGTTCTGATTTATAATAATAATTTGTTTTTCGAGTGCATATTTTTATTCATGGCTAGAGAAATCAATTATGTGATCTTTAAAAAAAAATAAGAAAATTGGATATTAATCCAATAAAAAAATCAATATAAATAGTTAATTGTTAAAAATAGGTTTTTTATACTTAAATAATCCATTTTAAGGTTTTAGCTTTGGAATTTTTTGAGTTAACATTTTCTTTTAGAGTTACCTATTTTCTTTTAGTCTTCGTATGGCTTCATCAAACAATATTATTGATTTTTCAAGTACCAATTGAACGGAATAATTGCATAAGTGGCGAAGATTTATGATATTTTTGGCTTTACCATTTGTTTCTACCAGCACCAGCGGATAACTGCGACACACTTGTGGTCTTGAATTATATATGCTGCACCGGTTGGTTTCAGGGTCAATGAATTTGCAGGGCTGAATATCTTTAAGCTCATAATGTTCAGGATATAGTTTGTTGCGAATAATCTCTTTTTCCAAGTCTGGGTTAAAATTCAGTAGAATGTTTAACTCATCCCGATGTATGAAAATGGATTCTGATTCCCTGCAGCATCTTCCACATATGTTACACCATTCTTGATGTTCTCTGGCAAGTTCATAGTTTGAAGGACCACCTATTGCATCTAAACCAAGAATGTCTGCTAATTTTATTATTTCCTTAAGGTCCTGCTTATTAACCCCTAATTTTTTATATTTTTTCACAGATCTTTTCTTTTTCAACCTCTGAAAAACAGCCTTCTCCAGAAGTTCAACTTCTTCCAGAGAATTTTCACCTTCTTCTGACTCCAAAGCCCTCTGCCGGAGCTCATTAAACAGTTTATTATCAATAAGAAGATCTCTTAACATAATTACACACACGCAATGAATTATACACAGATTTACTCAATTCATCTGCATCTCTATGAAAATTATTCATTTAAGTAATTTAAGGCTTGAAATAACATTATCAAATTCTTCATCAGCACCTATATTATCCAGGGCTTCTAACACCAGAGATAACTGGGCATGAGTCTCAGGATAACGTGGAACTGCAGAACAATTACTTTCTGGAATAATTGAAATATCATAGGTTCCTATCTTTTTGGCAATTTTTTCAATTTCCACCTTATCCAAACCAATCAATGGGCTCAAAATGGGAATTGAAGTGGAATAATGTGTGGCTAAAATGTTGGGCAGTGTCTGTGATGCTACTTGCCCTAAACTACTGCCATCAACAATTGCGAAGGCTTTCTCATTTTTTGCTAACTTTTCGGCTACTTGGTACATTCCACTTTTACATAGGACACAAGTCATCCGATCTGGTGCTGCATCTATACATTTATTCAGGAAATCTCCAAAATTCATTTGATAAAGTTTTAATTTGGTGCCTGCTGAATATTCTTTAAGCTTTTGGTATATTTTCAGGATTTTCTCATTAGATCCAGATGTGTACGGATAAGTGTCAAAATTAAGAAGCGTGACACTGCAACCCCTTTTCATCATTAAGAAAGTGGCTACAGGGGAATCAATACCACTGGAAATCAAAGATATAACTCTGCCTTGTGTTCCAACAGGCAATCCTCCCAGTCCCTGAATTATCTGGTGAAATATGTAGGTTTCATCTCCCCTTACTTCTACGAATAATTCAAAATCAGGGTTAGAAAGGTCCACCTTAGACCCGGTTATGCCATACACAACTGAACCACAATATGCTGCCATTTCCTGGCTAGTGAAATCATGTTCACCTACCCTTCTACATCTAATGGCAAATGAATCATCTGAAGAAAAAACACCATTTTCAACCAGTTTTCCAATGTAGGATTGGATTAATTTTTTTATCAAATCACAATCAGTCCCAGTCACTACTGCAGGACTAAATGATACTATGCCCAGAATTTTCTGGAGAGATTTAAGTGTTTTGCTCATGCTACGGGGATAAATGAAAATTCTACCCTGATTTAATTTCACTTGATCATCGATAACTGTTTTTATATTATCAATTAGTTTACGCTCAAATTTACCACGTATTTTAGGGCTTTTAATCCCAATTTCTCCGTACCGAACTATTATCAGTTCACTTTGCATATTATGTTACTCCAACAAAATAAGAAAAATTTGATTTAAAAAATTTAAATTAGGGCATAAAAAAACAAAAAAAAATTGAAAGAATTATTTCCTTGCTTTGGCCACTTTCCTAGCTATAACCAGTTCTCCAATGGCAATCAAACCTACGAAGAATTTTTCCAATCCTCCGGTAGCCCAGATTGCTTCACCGAATGTGGCATCTTTTATTCGCTTCTCATAGTCTTGGGCAGTGACTCGTTTACCAGTGCGTCTTTGGGTTACAATTGCTGATGCTTCCATCAGTTCATCCCAACTTACTCCTTTAAGTTCGTCTTCCATGGCCTTGAAGATCTTGGTAACATTAATTTCATACAAGCTGGAAAGTGTCTTAACAATATCTGTTGTACGTACCACACCAACCACTACTTCATCATCATCCAATACCGGTATGCTGAGAACTCGGTGTTGGGATGCCTCCAACACAGCTAATCTGGCAGGATCATTATGATGCACATGCACAATATCATCCTTAGCATGCATCAACTCTTTGGCCTTTTTTTTACCTTCTCTGAATCCTCTGGCTAAATCCAGGGAAGTAATCCATCCAACGAGTTTTTTATCACCATCAACCACTGGTGTGGTGAATTTACGTTTTTCCTCCATTAGAATGGAAATTTCTGCCAAGTCCTGGTCAGGCGATACAACTATAAAATTCTTGTCCATGATTTCCTTCACTAACAATTACATCATCTCCAGTTTTAGAGCTCCTACCGGGCACTTTCTAGAACAAACTTCGCATAAAATACATTTTTCCTGGTCTAAAACCACTTTATCCCCCTCCAGCTTAATGGCATCCACTGGGCAGTTTTCCTCACAGACTTGGCACTGTACACAAGTGTCCTGATCCACCAAAAGTTCCTTTGTTTTTATCACAGGCCCTAATTCTCTAATTAATTCAATCGAACCTTCAGGGCAAACATTAACGCAAGCTCCACATCCAATGCAAGCTTCCTTATCAATCTGGGCTATCTCTCCTTCTGGAACAGTTATTGCTCCGGTAGGGCAGAATTTAACGCAAGTTGCGCATGAAACACATTTTTCAGGGTTAACATTGATTTCCTGCATTTGCAATTTGCGATGAGGCACCTTGATATCTTTAAGATGATATTTCACTTCATCATCGTTCACATGGGCGGTGCTTTCAATGACATGAATACAGTTAACTGGGCATGTTTGGGCACATATTTCACATTTAACACAATTATCCAGTATTCTGGCGGGTTTAGTAGATTTAGAATCTTCAATGGCATCTACAGGACATTCTTCTACGCATAAGTTGCAACGTACACATTCTGGTGCTATGGTGATAATTTTATCATCCATAACACAATCTTCAATTTTCCCACTAAATTTTTCATGACTTTCTTCTAAGTCACTGGATTTAAGAGCAACCTCCCCTTCAAAAACATCTTTCTTCTTTTTGAATGTCACATCCATGTTAACACCATTAATTTTTTGCCCAGATCTTCTTATTTTGTTGGCTTTTTTGTTTATATTATTATTTGCTCAACCATCTTTTACATATATTTATCTTACTAAATAACAGTTAATCATCAAAATCTTTTTATTTTATCTAATCTTATCAACTGCTGATTTGGAAGGAAGGCCAGTGGTAGCACCTAATTCCTGCACACAACATGATGCAACGAAGTTCCCAATCATTGCTGATTCTTTGATATTTTTTCCTTCAAGAATTCCGTAAATAAATCCAGAGTTGAAAGCATCCCCAGCTCCAGTTGTATCATGGCAATTTACTTCATAGGCATCAAGTAAGTGAGTTTTAGACCCGTCTGTCACTAAACAACCTTTTTTTCCCTGTTTCATGACTAATATCTTAATTCCATAGTTTAGGATCGTGCTGATCTTCGTATCCAAGTCTTTTAGGGTTGTTAATAAAACATCCAACTCCATTTGATTTATAAGTAGGATGTCGGTTCTGTTAAGAATTTTTTCCAGGGATGCAAGGCCTTTATTTACATATATCATTCCAGGATCCAAGCTAACTATCACATGGTCTGGAATATTTTCCAGTAATGATTCTTGTGCTTTAATAGATTTTCCTACGAATGATGTGAGATGTAATAGTTTGGTATTTAGGGCATATTCCCAGTTTATTTCACGGGTATTGATTTCGTCGTTGACCCCTGGATCAACATATAATGCTCTCTGACCTTTTCGGTCAACATAGCCGTGAACAGTTCCACTCCTACCCTTTCCACTTTTTATTATCCCCTCAGTATTCACATTTTCCTTATTAAGATTGTTGAGAAGGGTTTCTCCTTCTTTATCACTACCAATTTTACCTATCAATCCTGTTTCCAGTCCTAATCTGGACAGGCCTATGATGGTATTGGCAGCAGATCCCCCGCAACTTTCTATTAAGTTTTCAATATATCCTTCTTCATCTTTACAGGCAATCTGGTTTACTTGGAATAATCTGTCCAGGTTCAAGGCTCCAAAACCAATAACATCCAAGGTCATGGAAACAACTCTTTTAGATGGATTTTATAATCTCCTAACTTTCCACCATAATTTCCTGCAGAAATACCTAGAACATTTTCATTTTCCAACATTACTTCAATCCCTACCTTCATTGCTTTTTTAAGACTTTCCATATCAAGTCCATTGATTACGATTTCAGGGATATACTCAACACCTTTGGGAACTCTGGATTCTTTGCCAAGTAAATTCTGAAGTGTGGGACAGTAGGGGTGGTTGGTTGTGGGGCCAATCCAGGGATAGTTGGTTTCAGGTTTGGAAGCTGCAGAACAAATATCGAAGGGAGTAATAACTCCTTCAACAGATTCAATAGCTTTCAATGCCGCTCTTCCACATTCCAGCACAGATTTTTTGTTATTGCAATAGTACCAGAAGTTTGCTCCCATAATTCCTTTCATGTAACCAAGTTCTCTTTCAATGAGGAAGTCAGGTATGGCAATTGGTACTACAATCATATGTCTCCCATATAATTCTTCTTCCCATTCATACCCATCTCCACAGTGGCCCACATGTTTTAATGTGTTAATGTAACCGGTAGGATTGATTGATGCATCAAAAATAGATGTGAATGGTTTCACCAATATATCTTGCCTGATGCGGTAGGAAAGTTCCTTTTCGAATTTT